>NZ_LEKE01000084.1:0-19547 GCF_001029585.1 Rhodococcus sp. ARP2
CGACGGTGCGGGTGCGTAGTCCTCAGCTCGATGCGTTGCGCAGTGTGTTGCTCTCGCAGGGGTTGACGGTGCGTGAGGACGGTTCCGGTGTTGCGCCGGCGTTGGTGGTCGTGGATTCGACCACTGATGTGATCGGCGGTCTGGCTGGTTCGCAGGGAATCGTGTTGCACGAGTTGGCGTCCCAGCAGGGGTCGCTCGAGGATGCGTTCATGAAGTTGACCGGAGACGATGTCCAGTACCACGCATCCGGTATCGATCCGGGTGCCGGAGCCCACCACACAAACACACAGCAGGCTATGGGAGGTGCACTGTAATGGCTGTTCTCAGTGCTGAACGTATCAAGATCACCACGACCAAGTCGCCGTTGTGGTGCACGATCATCATCATCGTGCTCGGGCTGGGACTCGCTACGGTTTTCGGACTGAGCGCCAAGTCGTCGCTCAGTAGCCCCAATGGTGCAATGATGCCGACAGTGTCGGGGGCGCTCAGTGGAGTGACCGGCTTCGGTGTGTTGGTTCTGATGATCATGGCGGCTCTCGCGATCACCAGCGAATATCGCTTCGGGACAATCCGAACAACATTCCAGGCAGTTCCGAACCGCGCTTCGGTGCTCATCGCCAAAGCGGGCCTCATCGGTGGTTTCGGAGCGGTACTGACTCTCGTATTGTCGTTCGGCGCTTTCGCTCTCACGAAGGCCACATCAGGTGACGCCGGAAGATTCCTGACTCTGTCCGGCGACGATAGCTGGCGGGTCGTCTACGGAACCCCGATCTACGCGTTCTTCTGCGTAGTTCTAGCCGTAGGAGTGGGCGCGTTGCTCCGGCAGTCTGCAGGTGCGATCGCATTACTGCTGTTGTGGCCCTTGCTGATCGAGAATCTTTTCAACCTGTTCGGAAGTATCGGCGAGAAGATCATGCCGTTCCTGCCGTTCATGAACGCCAACAACTTTCTCGGTTCCGGCGGTAGCGTCGATTTCCACTGGGGACCCTGGGGCAGCCTGGTCTACTTCGCCCTCTTCGTGCTCGTCGTATTCGGCCTCAGCATCGTCGTCGTGAACAGGCGGGATGCATAGGCGCACGGATCAGGCGGGCTGATTCTGCTTACGCCAGCGGGCGTTCAGGAAACCCAATGCCGCGATCACGAGGAACAACACGGTGGTCGAGATCAACTGTGCACGGGCATCGGCGTCGAAGAGCATGAGGACGACGAAGACGCCAAGCATCGCGAGGGTCGCGTAGCTCAGATACGGGAACAGCCACATACGAACTGTCAGCTTGCCCGACGCTTCGAGTTGTTTACGCAGTCGCAGATGCGAGACGACGATGAAGATCCAGATGACGAGCAGCGCGGCGCCGACTGCGTTGAGCAGGATGCCGAGTAGGTCGTCGGGGAGCAGCCAGTTGAGCAGGACGCTGACGAAGCCGAAGAACACCGACAGCAGAACGGCATTGGTCGGAACTCCGGTGCTCGACAGTTTCGCCATGAAAGCGGGTCCGTCGCCGCGGCGCGAAAGTGAGAACGCCATCCGGGAGGTGCCGTAGATGTTGGCGTTGAAGGCGGAAAGCAACGCCACCACTACGACGAGTTCCATGAACCCGGCAACACCCGGAATGTTCGCCTTGTTCAAGACGGCCACAAACGGGCCGCTCTCGAGTTCGGGGTCGTTCCAGGGCAGCACCAGAACCATGATGGAGATGGCACCGATGTAGAAGACACTGATGCGCCACACGACGCTTCGCACAGCGACGGCGATGGAGCGTTCCGGATTCTCGGATTCGGCTGCCGCGATGGTGACGATCTCGATCCCACCGAAGGCGAACGCCACGACGAGCAGTCCTGCGGCAATGCCGGACAACCCATTGGGCATGAAGCCGCCCTGCCCGAACAGATTGCTCGTGCCGACCGGATCGGTATCGGGGAGGATGCCGAACACCAGCAGGACGCCGATGACGAGGAAGGCGATGATGACGGTGACTTTGATTGCGGCGAACCAGAACTCGAACTCACCGAAGTTGCTGACCTTGGCCAGGTTCACCACGGCGAAGAACACCACGAATACCAGGGCGACAACCCATTGCGGGATCGACGGCACCCAGTCGTTCACGATCGCCGAGGCTCCGGTGATCTCGGCGCCAAGCACCATGATCAGCATGAACCAGTAGAGCCAGCCCATCACGAAGCCGGCCCACTCGCCGATCCCCAGGCGCGCGTAGTGAGAGAAGGAACCGCTGGCCGGGATCGCGGCTCCCATCTCACCGAGCATGCGCATCACGAACACCACGACGGCGCCCGCAAGGATGTAGGAGATCAGGACGGCCGGGCCGGCCTTGGCGATACCGACGCCGGTTCCGAGGAACAGGCCGGCGCCGATGGCCGAGCCCAGGCCCATCATCGTCAGATGGCGGACCTTGAGACCGTGGCCGAGAGCAGTGGTTGTTCCGTCGGAGACGTCGGTGTCAGTCATCAGTCGTTGGCGTGCAAAGCAGCGTTCAGTTCGACGCCGGTGCCCTTCCACGGCACGACCTCGACGGCACCCGAGACCGAGTTACGACGGAAGAGAAGGTTCGACTTGCCGCTGAGTTCCTTGGCCTTGACGACGGTTCCGTCCGGGCCGGTGACCTTCGTGCCCGCGGTGACGTAGAGGCCCGCTTCGAGGACGCAGTCGTCGCCGAGTGAAATACCGAGGCCGGCGTTGGCACCGAGGAGGCAGCGCTTGCCGAGGGAGATGGTTTCCTTGCCGCCGCCGGAGAGGGTGCCCATGATGGAGGCGCCGCCGCCAACATCGGATCCGTCGTCGACGACGACGCCCGCGGAGATGCGGCCTTCGACCATGGAGTTACCGAGGGTGCCGGCGTTGAAGTTGACGAAGCCTTCGTGCATGACGGTCGTTCCGCTGGCGAGGTGCGCACCGAGTCGGACACGGTCCGCGTCACCGATACGCACTCCGGACGGCACGACGTAGTCGACCATGCGGGGGAACTTGTCGACGCTGAACACGGTCACGACGCCGCGGATGCGCAGACGTGAGCGAACTTGCTCGAAGCCTTCGACGGCGCACGGGCCGAAGTTGGTCCACACGACGTTGCTGAGCAGGCCGAACTGGCCGTCGAGGTTGACGCCGTGAGGTGCGACGAGACGGTGCGAGAGGAGGTGGAGGCGCAGGTAGACGTCGTGTGCGTCGACCGGCGCCGTGGAGAGATCGGCGATGGTGGTGCGGACGACGACCTGCGAGACCTCGCGAGCGTCGTCAGTGCCTGCCAGCAGTGCAAGATCGGAAGGAATGTCTGTTCCCTCGACGTTCTCGGTACCGGTCTTGTCGAATGTTCCCAGCTCCGGTGCCGGGAACCAGGTGTCGAGGACGGTTCCGTCCGCGGTCACGTTGGCGATACCTACTGCTGTTGCTCCCTGTGCGCTCACGGGACTAGAGATTACTGGGTGGTGGGTGCACCGGCCTAGGCTGGTGCTTGTGAGCATCCTCGATCTTGCTTCGGACCCCATCGACTTGACGGCCGCCCTGGTCGACATCCCCAGCGTCTCGCACGACGAATCCGTCATCGCGCAGGCCGTCGAGGATGCGCTGCGTGAGCAGACTTCGGGCTTTGAGATCATCCGCAACGGCAACGCCGTGTTGGCGCGGACCTCGCGCGGTTTGCCCAGTCGCGTCATGCTCGCCGGACATCTGGATACGGTGCCCATCGCGGACAATGTCCCTTCGCGGCGTGACGGCGACATCCTGCACGGCTGCGGGACCGTGGACATGAAGTCGGGCGATGCGGTCTTTCTGCACCTGGCGGCCACCATCGAGAACCTGGCCCACGATCTGACCCTGGTTTTCTACGACTGCGAAGAGATCGCCGCAACCTTCAACGGCCTGGGACGGATCGAACGCGAGATCCCGGAATGGCTCGCGGCCGACGTCGCAATTCTCGGTGAGCCGACGGCCGGTTTCATCGAGGCCGGGTGCCAGGGCACGATGCGGGTTCGGTTGACGGCTTCGGGAACTCGCGCACATTCGGCCAGGTCCTGGCTGGGGGACAACGCCATTCACAAGTTCGGCGGTGCGTTGGAGCGGTTGTCGAGTTACCAGCCGCGCTCGGTCGACATCGACGGTTGCGGCTACCGCGAAGGTTTGTCGGCGGTGCGGATTTCTGGCGGGGTCGCCGGAAACGTCGTCCCGGACGAAGCCGAGATGGACGTCAACTTCCGATTCGCGCCCGATCGCAGCGAGGCGCAAGCTGAGGCGCATGTGCGCGAAGTGTTCGACGGTCTGGGCCTCGGATTCGAGGTCACCGACTCCTCACCCGGCGCGCTGCCTGGCTTGGCGAACCCGTCCGCTGCCGCCCTGATCGAGGCGGCCGGTGGTCAGTTCCGTGCGAAGTACGGGTGGACCGACGTGTCCAGGTTCTCGGCGCTCGGCATTCCTGCCGTGAACTACGGACCGGGTGATCCGAACCTCGCACACAAGCGCGACGAGCACGTTCCGGTGCAGCAGATCACCGACGTCGCGGCCGTGCTGAGGAAGTATCTGTCGGCCTGACCGTTAGCCTTGCCGCATGGCACCAGAGAAGAATTCGGCTTCGAAGAAGCAGAGCTCGTCGATCAAGCACCGCGGGCCCGTTCAGCTTCGACGCAAGCGCAAAGACGAGAAGACCACGACCGATCAGCGCTTGCTCGACAAGCGCGGACCCACGGACTGGGTACACACCGATCCGTGGCGTGTGCTGCGTATCCAGAGCGAATTCATCGAAGGTTTCGGCGCACTCGCCGAGGTCCCGCGTGCGGTGACAGTGTTCGGTTCGGCACGCACCACGGTCGATCATCCCGAGTACCAATCCGGCCGTGAGCTGGGAACGGCGTTGGCCGAAGCCGGATACGCCGTCATCACCGGCGGTGGACCGGGAGTCATGGAAGCTGCCAACCGCGGTTGCAGCGAGGCCGGCGGATACTCGATCGGTCTCGGCATCGAGCTGCCGTTCGAGCAGGGTCTCAACGAGTGGGTGGATCTCGGAATCAACTTCCGGTACTTCTTCGCACGCAAGACGATGTTCGTGAAGTACTCCCAGGCATTCATCTGCCTGCCGGGTGGCTTCGGAACACTCGACGAGCTGTTCGAGGCACTGACCTTGGTGCAGACCCACAAGGTCACGCGCTTCCCGATCGTCCTGTTCGGTACCGAGTACTGGTCCGGACTCGTCGACTGGATTCGCGGCACCCTCGAGCGTGACGGCAAGATTTCCGAGGGCGACGTGAACTTGCTGCACGTCACCGACAGTGTGGAAGAAGCAGTACGAATCGTCCTCAACGCCGACAAGGGCGTCGACGAGGCCGCAGATCTGGGGAAAGAAGAAGAATGGTGACCGATTCCGACAAGAAGTACTCGATCTGCGTCTACTGCGCGTCGGGTCCGGTGGACGAATCGTTCCTGGCGTTGGCGTCAGAAGTGGGAACCGCGATCGGTCGACGCGGATGGCAGTTGGTCTCGGGCGGTGGCAACGTCTCGATGATGGGCGCTGTCGCCGAGTCCGCTCGCGCGGCGGGCGCCTGGACCATTGGAGTCATTCCGAAGGCCCTGGTGCACAAGGAAGTAGCCGACGTCGATGCCGACGAGCTGATCGTCACGGACACCATGCGCGAGCGCAAGAAGCTGATGGAAGATCACGCCGACGCGTTCATCACGCTGCCGGGCGGAATCGGGACGCTGGAGGAGCTGTTCGAGACGTGGACCGCCGGCTACCTCGGAATGCACGAGAAGCCAGTGGTGATGCTCGATCCCGTCGGGCACTTCACCGGCCTGCTCGAGTGGTTGAACAAGCTCGACGGGACCGGCTTCGTCGGGCGTCAGGCTTTGGACACTCTGTTGGTGCGGACGGACGTCGAGGCTGCGCTCGACGCGTGCGTCAGATCCTGATCAGACGCCTGCGTGGAACCCTGACCTGGGGCATGGCGGGCTTTATTACCGTGCAGTAAGGTGGCCGCAGACTGAGCGGCCGAATGGGCGCCGGATACGTGTTAGGGGAGCCATGAGTTCGGAAGCCCGTTCGACCGTCGGCCTGCTGGATCTGGCGGCAAAACTGCCGTCGATGATCACCGAGGTGCCGATCCTGGCGCGGGGGGCCGCCGGGCTCACCCGCAAGCCTTCGGCCAAGGAATCGATCGGGTTGATCTTCCAGAAGGCCGCGCACGCGCACCCGTCGCGCCCGTTCATCCGGTTCGAGGGCCACGCGACCAGTTACGCGGAGGCCAACGAACTGGTGAACCGCTACGCCGACGTCCTCCGCGGACGAGGAGTCGATCGCGGAGACGTCGTCGGAGTGCTGGCAAAGAACACCCCCGAAGCCCTGCTGATCGCGTTGGCCGCCGTCAAACTCGGCGCGGCTGCGGGCATGTTGAACTACAACCAGCGCGACGACGTTCTGGCACACAGCCTTACGCTGCTCGACGCGCGCGTCCTGGTGGTCGCCGACGAGTGCGAAGAGGCCCTCGAATCCTTGCCGGCGGGGTTTACCGGACCGAAGCAACTTCTCGTCAGTGAACTGGCGGATCTGGCGAAGACGGCTGATGCCGCCAACCCCGCGGTCACCGCCGAGGTGCTCGCGAAGGAGAAGGCGTTCTACATCTTCACCTCGGGTACCACGGGAATGCCCAAGGCCAGCTTGATGACTCACTTCCGTTGGCTGAAGTCGATGTCGGGCCTCGGGTTGATGGGCGTGCGCTTGCGCGGCTCGGACACTCTGTACTGCTGCCTGCCGCTCTACCACAACAACGCGTTGACGGTCTCGCTGTCCTCGGTGCTCGCGTCCGGTGCGACAATCGCGATCGGTCGTCAGTTCTCCGCCTCGCGGTTCTGGGACGACATCGCACTCAACAAGGCGACCGCGTTCACCTACATCGGCGAACTCTGCCGCTATCTGCTCAACCAGCCGGTCAAGCCGACCGACAGCGACAATGCTGTTCGGCTGATGGTGGGTAACGGTCTGCGCCCGGAGATCTGGGCCGAATTCACCCAGCGCTTCGGCATTCCCCGCGTCGCCGAGTTCTACGGTGCGAGCGAATGCAACATCGCGTTCGTCAACGCACTCAACGTCGACAAGACGGCCGGGATCTGTCCGTTGCCGCACGCCGTCGTGGAGTTCGACGAGGACACCGGAAAAGCGTTGCGTGGAGCCGACGGTCGCCTTCGCAAGGTGTCCACGGGTCAGGTCGGGCTCCTGCTGTCGAAGGTCACCGACCGAGCGCCTTTCGACGGTTACACCGACGAAGCCGCGAGCAACAGCAAGCTGGTGCGCGGCGGATTCAAGAACGACGACACCTGGTTCGATACCGGAGACCTGGTGCGCAAGCAGGGATGGGGCCACGTCGCCTTCGTCGACCGTCTCGGCGACACCTTCCGTTGGAAGGGCGAGAACGTTGCCACCACGGAGGTCGAGGGCGCACTGAGTTCGCACCCGGCCGTCGAGGAAGCGGTTGTCTACGGCGTCGAGATTCCGGGCACCGACGGTCGCGCGGGCATGGCGGCGGTGAAGCTACGGGACGGTCAGAGTTTCGAGGGCAGCGAAGTCGCGGCTCACCTCTACGGCAAGCTCCCCAACTACGCGGTCCCGCTGTTCATCCGCATCGTCGACTCACTCGAACACACCAGCACTTTCAAGTCGCGCAAGGTGGAATTGCGCAACGAGGGTTACGACGTCGGCGCCGACACTCTGCACGTTCTCGAAGGCCGCGAGGGTGGTTATGTGGACTCGTACGACGAATACGTCGGAAAGGTCGCGGCAGGCTCGGTACCCAAGGGCTAGACCGAGTTCCGTCATGCCAGTATGAGTGGCATGTCTTCACTCTCCGGTTCTACCGCGCAGCCAGGTCCGGCGCCCACCCTGTGTGGGCGTCCGGTCGCGGTCGACCGTGCATTGGTGATGGCGATCGTCAACCGCACTCCCGATTCCTTCTACGACCAGGGCGCGACGTTCTCGGATTCGGCAGCGATGGCTGCCGTCGACAGGGCCGTCGACGAGGGCGCCGATCTGGTGGACATCGGGGGAGTGAAAGCCGGGCCCGGTGACCTCGTCGACGCCGACGAAGAGGTCAGGCGGGTGGTTCCGTTCGTCGCCGCGATCAGGGCCAAGTACCCCGAGCTGATCATCAGCGTCGACACCTGGCGGAGCGGCGTCGCGCGGTTGGCACGCGGCGAAGGCGCCGACCTGATCAACGACACGTGGGCGGGTGCGGATCCGGAACTCGTTGTGGTTGCCGCCGAGACTGGTGCCGGGATCGTCTGCTCGCACACGGGTGGCGCGGTTCCGCGCACCCGCCCGCACCGTGTCCGCTACGACGACGTCGTCACAGATGTGGTCACCGAGGTCGTGTCGGCGGCAGAACGCGCCCTGGCACTCGGAGTGCCGCGTGACGCGATTCTGATCGATCCCACTCACGATTTCGGTAAGAACACCTTCCACGGGCTCGAGTTGTTGCGAAAAGTGGACGTTCTTGTAAACACCGGGTGGCCAGTGCTGATGGCGCTGAGCAATAAGGACTTCATCGGGGAGACTCTTGGTGTGGAGCTTTCCGAGAGGTTGGAGGGAACATTGGCAGCGACAGCAATGGCCGCGGCTGGCGGCGCCCGGGTGTTCCGTGTTCACGAGGTGGCGTCCACCCGTCGAGTAGTCGACATGGTGGCCGCGATCCAAGGACGCCGTGCCCCGGTACGTACGGTTCGAGGTCTGGCATGAGCATCACCGGTGCGGGCCCGACCCGCGTATGGGCAGAAGCCAACAGTTGGGACCATCCGAGTTGGACGGTCGCCGAACTCGAACGGGCGAAGGGTGGCCGAACCGTCTCGGTGGTGTTGCCCGCGCTCAACGAAGAGGACACCGTTGCTGCGGTGGTCGACACCATTCACCCGTTGCTCGGTGGTTTGGTCGACGAGTTGATCGTTCTCGATTCCGGTTCGACCGACCGTACCGCCGAGCGTGCTCGCGCGGCGGGGGCGACGGTGATCAGTCGTGAGAGCGCAGTCCCGTCCATCCCGCCGACCGCGGGCAAGGGTGAGGTGCTGTGGCGTTCGGTCGCCGCAACGACCGGCGATCTGATCGCATTCGTCGACTCCGATCTCATCAATCCCGATCCGGCGTTCGTGCCCAAACTGCTGGGGCCGCTGCTCACGGTGGACGGCATCCATCTGGTGAAGGGCTACTACCGCCGTCCGCTGCGCGTGAGCGGCACGGAGGACGCCAACGGCGGCGGACGAGTCACGGAATTGGTTGCGCGGCCCATGTTGGCTGCGCTGCGGCCCGAACTCACGTCGGTACTGCAACCATTGGGCGGTGAATACGCGGGCACCCGTGAGCTGCTGTCCGCTGTCCCGTTTGCGCCCGGCTACGGCGTCGAGATCGGCCTTCTGCTCGACACGTACGACACGTTGGGGCTGGCGGCGATCGGTCAGGTCAATCTCGGTGTGCGCAAGCATCGCAACCGGCCGCTCGCCGACCTCGGCGTGATGAGCCGGCAGATCATCGGAACGATGCTCCGGCGGTGCGGGATCGAGGATTCGGGTGCCGGGTTGACCCAATTCCTCGTCGACGGCGATTCTTTCGTGCCCGAGACCACTGAGGTTTCGCTACTCGATCGACCCCCGATGAATTCGATAGTGCGCACCGCGGGGGTCTGACCGCTCACACTCGGGTATGGGAGTATCGGTTCATGATGACGATCCTCCTGTACCTGATTGTCATGGCACTGGTCGGCGCGATGATCTTCCTCGCCGCCAGCGCTGTGTTCGGGCGCTCGGAAGAGCTGCCGCCGCTGCCTCCTGGCACGACGGCGACCGTACTCCCGGCAGAGGACGTCACCGGGGCGGATGTCGACGCTCTTCGTTTTCAGCAGGTGTTGCGTGGATACAAGGCGAGTGAAGTGGATTGGGCCCTGCATCGCCTCGGGTTGGAAATCGATTCTCTGCGTGCGCAACTGGGCCGTGACGAGAAGTCCGAGGTTCTGGTGAAGGTGGATGCTCCGGCCAAGGCCGAAGCAACGCAGGAGGCGCCTGAGACCGAATCCGAAGCGAAGGATTCCCAGGGCTGATGGCAGACGGACTGGTTCGGTGCGGCTGGGTGGTCGAGACGCCCGGTGACTCGCTGTACCGCGACTATCACGACGAGGAGTGGGGGCGTCCGCTGCACGGGCGCGACGAACTGTTCGAGCGGCTCGCCCTCGAAGCATTCCAATCGGGGCTTTCTTGGATCACGATTCTGCGCAAACGCGAGGCGTTCCGCGAAGCCTTCGACGGGTTCGATCCGGACAAGGTCGCAGCGTACGGAGTTGCGGATGTGGAGAGATTGCTCTCCGATGCCGCGATCGTCCGCAATCGCGCGAAGATCGAGGCGACGATTTCCAACGCCCGAGTGCTCGTGAATTCACCCGATCTGGACCTCGATTCGTTACTCTGGTCGTTCTCGCCGCCTCGACGCACCAGACGACTGACATCAATTGCAGAGGTTCCGGCGGTCACTCCCGAGTCGACTGCCATGGCTAAGGAACTCAAGCGACGCGGGTTCAAGTTTGTGGGTCCTACCACGGCTTATGCGCTCATGCAGGCTACCGGAATGGTCGACGATCACGTGGCTGATTGCTGGGTTCCGGCGCAGGTGTGACGGTCGACTGAACACCCCTAAATGTGACTCAGATTCCCGGTTCCTGCATCCATAGGGAACAATGGAGGGTACGAGCCTCGCTGATTGTTGGCGGGGCGCACCGTTAGTCGAGGCGCAGAGCAATGCAGCGCAGATCTGGAGGGAGCAGAGGATGGCGGCCATGAAGCCCCGGACCGGGGACGGTCCCCTCGAAGCAACCAAAGAGGGACGAGGAATCGTCATGCGGGTTCCACTCGAGGGTGGCGGACGCCTCGTCGTCGAGCTGACCCCGGATGAAGCTGCAGCGCTCGGTGTGGAACTCACGAACGTCACCAGCTAGTCGGGTCCAGGTTGTAGCAGTACGAACAACAGCACGTGATTGCACGCAGGCTCCGTATCCGTTTCGGTACGGGGCCTGAAGTGTGCGCACCGCCGGTAGCCGAAAGGACGGATCAATGCTTGCCGCCGTGGTCGATCTACTGTCCTGCCCGCAGTGCGCCGCAGAGCTGGAATTGGTGGACGGCGCCGCCGAGTGCGATCGCGGACATCGATTCGACGTCGCTCGCCAGGGTTACGTGAGCCTGATCAGTGGCGGTGCCACGAAGTTCACCGGCGACAGTGCCGAGATGATCGCCGCGCGTGCACGACTTCTCGGCGCCGGCCACTTCGGCCCGCTGATGGATGCCGTTTCCCGGGCCTGCGCGACGACGGCAGGGGCGGATCTTGCGCGGATCGTCGAAATCGGTGCAGGCACAGGACAATACCTCGCACACGTCGTGGATTCGCTGCCTGATTCTCGGGCAATAGCCTTGGACGTGTCCAAGTTCGCGGCACGGCGAGCGGCGAAGATCCACGAAAGGATCGGCTCGATCGTCGCGGACGTCTGGCAACCACTTCCGATTCGAGACGGAGTGCTCTCCCACGTGCTCTGTGTGTTCGCTCCACGCAACGGTCCGCAGTCCCATCGAGTTCTCGCCGATGACGGCGTTCTGGTGGTCCTGACGCCCACCGACAGGCATCTGCGCGAGCTGATCGACATTCTCGAGATGGTCAAGGTCGACGATCGCAAGGTGGAACGTCTCGAATCGTCGATGGCCGGCTTGTTCGAGCGCGTGAGCAGCGACGAGGTCGAGTTCACGATGTCACTCTCACACCAGGACGTCCTCGACTTGGTGGGGATGGGACCGTCGGCGAGGCACCTGACGCCCGCCGATCTGGCTGCCGCCGTGGCGAAGCTGCCGCAGCCGAGCACCGTCACCGCGTCGGCGACGGTCTCGACCTATCGCAAGATCTGACGCGGATCAGCGTCTCGTGACGGCGTCCGCGTAGACCTCGAGCGTCTGCTTGGCGATTTCGGCCCAGGAGAACTCGTCGATAGCACGGATTCTGCCCGCACGACCCATCGCGTCGGCGCCTTCTCGGTCGGCGACAACGGCATTGACGGTGGCAGCGAGTGATTCCTCGAATGCGTTCGGCTCGTAGGCGTTGTAGTGCACGAGTCGACCGGTGACGCCGTCGGCGACCACCTCGGGGATACCGCCGACATCGGAAGCGACCACGGCGGTCTCACACGCCATGGCTTCGAGATTGACGATTCCGAGGGGTTCGTACACCGAAGGACAGACGAATACCGTTGCTGCCGAGAGTATTTCCCTGATCTGCTCGGTCGGGAGCATCTCGCGCACCCAGTAGACATTGCCCCGATGTCCGGCGAGTTCGGCCACTGCCTTCTCCGTTTCGGCGGCGATCTCCGGCGTATCGGGAGCGCCGGCGCACAGCACGAGCTGAATCTCCGGGTCGAAGTGGTGTGCTGCCGCGACGAGGTGCCCGACGCCCTTCTGCCTAGTGATCCGTCCGACAAAGGCCACGATGGGTTTTGCGGGGTCGACGCCGATCGACGCGAGTGCGGACGGCGCTCCCGGCGCAGATCCCCCGGGATGCCATACCTCGGTGTCGATTCCGTTGCGCACTACGTGAACGCGACTCGGATCGACGGCGGGGTACGCGTCGAGGACGTCGAGTCGCATACCTGAACTGACGGCGATGATCGCGTCTGCGTGCTCGACGGCGTTGCGTTCGGACCACGACGAGATCCGATAGCCGCCGCCTAGCTGTTCGGCCTTCCACGGGCGTCTGGGCTCGAGTGAGTGCGCGGTGAGGATGTGCGGCACGTCGTAGAGAGCCGACGCGAGATGTCCGGCCAGTCCGGTGTACCAGGTGTGGGAGTGGACGATGTCGACACCGGCCGCGGCGTCCGCCATCCGCAGCTCGGTGGAGAGCGTCGTCAAGGCGGGGTTGGATCCGGCGAGAGCGGGGTCGGGAGAGTGGACGATCGCGCCTTCGCGCGGGGCGCCCATGCAGTGCACGTCGACTTCGCACAACCGCTTCATCTGAGCGACGAGCTCGGTTACGTGTACTCCTGCGCCGCCGTAGATCTCCGGCGGGTATTCCTTGGTCATCATTGCGACTCGCACGCGCTAAACCTAACCGCCCGTGGTCGATCCGGCTACCGATCGCGTCATCCCCGACCGTTCGGAGGGGGACACGATCGGACCTCTCGGACTGCTTCGCTAGCGGGAGTTCACCAGTGCGGATAGGTTAGCGGTGTGAGAAGCCAGCCGCATGTGCTTGGAATCGTGCTCGCCGGGGGCGAGGGCAAACGCTTGTATCCGCTGACCGCGGACAGAGCGAAGCCCGCAGTGCCCTTCGGAGGTGCATATCGACTTATCGACTTCGTGTTGAGCAACCTTGTCAACGCGGGATATCTGCGTATTTGTGTGTTGACGCAATACAAGTCACATTCACTCGACCGTCACATTTCGCAGACGTGGCGATTGTCCGGGTTCGCGGGTGAGTACATCACTCCGGTCCCGGCCCAGCAGCGGCTCGGGCCGCGCTGGTACACCGGCAGCGCCGACGCAATCCTGCAGTCGCTCAATCTCGTTTACGACGAGGACCCCGAGTACATCGTGGTTTTCGGTGCCGACCACGTGTACCGGATGGATCCGGAACAGATGGTGCAGCACCACATCGAATCCGGGGCAGGCGTGACGGTCGCGGGTATTCGTGTACCGCGAAGTGAGGCTTTCGCTTTCGGCTGCATCGACAGTGACGAGTCCGGACGCATCACGCAGTTCCTGGAAAAGCCCGCCCATCCTCCCGGGACACCGGACGACCCAAATTCCACGTTCGCGTCCATGGGTAACTATGTGTTCACCACCAAGGTGCTCGTGGACGCCATCCGCGCTGATTCCGAGAACTCCGATTCCGACCACGACATGGGCGGAGACATCATTCCCGCCTTGGTCGCCGCGGGTGAGGCGTCGGTCTACGACTTCAAGGACAACGTCGTTCCCGGCGCCACCGATCGAGACCGCGGTTACTGGCGTGACGTCGGTACCCTCGACGCCTTCTACGACGCTCATATGGACCTCGTGTCGGTGCACCCGATCTTCAATCTCTACAACCGTCGCTGGCCCATCCGCGGCGCCACCGAGAATCTCGCGCCCGCCAAGTTCGTGAAGGGCGGACTCGCTCAGGAATCAGTGGTCGGTGCGGGGTCGATCCTGTCCGCGGCGACCGTGCGCAATTCGGTACTCAGTTCCAACGTGATGATCGAGGACGGTGCGACCGTCGAGGGCAGCGTGCTGATGCCGGGTGTGCGCATCGGCAAGGGCGCCGTCGTGCGGCGCGCGATCCTCGACAAGAACGTCGTGGTCGGTGACGGCGAAATCATCGGCGTCGATCTCGAACGTGACCGCGAACGATTCGCCGTCAGTCAGGGCGGCGTCGTCGCCATCGGTAAGGGCGTCTGGATCTAGAGCTTGCTCGCGCAGAGGAGGCCGTCGCCGAGGGGGAGGAGGACTCGAATGAGTCGCTCGTCCTCGGTCACGGCCTTTGCTGCTTCTCGGACCGCAACCGTTGTCGCGTCGCGAGCGGAGCTGTCGGCAACGCGGCCGTCGGCCAGGGCGTTGTGCAGAACGATGACACCGCCGGAGCGCAGCAGGCGGACACCTTCGCGGACGTAGTGGGGGTGGTCGATCGCGGCGCAGTCGACGAACACCAGGTCGTAGCCACCGTCGGCGAGCCGGGGAAGTACGTCGAGAGCCCGTCCGTTGATCAGGCGAGTGCGTGCCGGAGCGATACCGCTTTCGCGGAAGGTCAGCTTGGCCGCCCGCTGGTGTTCGGGTTCACTGTCGATCGTGGTCAGGACGCCGTCGTCGCGCATTCCGTGCAGAAGCCACAGGCTGCTCACGCCGGCTCCGGTACCCACCTCGACGGCCGTCTTCGCATCGAGCATCCTCGCGAACATCGCGAGCGTCGCACCGACGGCGGGCGTCACCGGATGGGCTCCGAGATCCAGCGCTCGATCTCGCGCCGCGGTCAAAATCTCGTCCTCGGAAACAACGTCCTCGACGTGGCGGAGTATCTGTTCGGCGTGGGTCACGCTCATGAGGTTATCGGGCGGTTCGGATTGTCGCTGCAAGGCGCGCAGTCACCAGGATTCTCAGGAATCCCTCAGGCTCCTCATATGGCGTGCACACCGCGATGAGAAAAGGTGTATACATCGCCGGATCGAAGATCGCACGGCGGTATCGATTTTTACCAAGTTGGTCTTTCGCAGCTCGGTGATCGGGAACAAATCACAGCAACGGCTGGTTCTCCCGAATATCGCGCATTACGTGATTCGGACAACGCGGTGATCGAACTACGCGATCCCGAGCAGGAGGATCAACTTATTTACCAGGTCAACGACGAGCCTCGCCCTCGAGAGTCGGAAGTTTTGACGACGGAATCGGCTGTGGATTCCGAATTGATCGGCACTGCTGTGTTCGATGCAACTGGTGAGAAGTCCTCCATGCCGTCTTGGGACGAACTCGTGCGTCAGCACGGTGACCGGGTGTACCGCCTGGCCTACCGGTTGTCAGGCGATGCCCAGGACGCCGAGGACTTGACGCAGGACACCTTCATTCGGG
This sequence comes from Rhodococcus sp. ARP2, assembly GCF_001029585.1. Classification (NCBI taxonomy): domain Bacteria; kingdom Bacillati; phylum Actinomycetota; class Actinomycetes; order Mycobacteriales; family Nocardiaceae; genus Rhodococcus; species Rhodococcus sp. ARP2. The sequence goes on from NZ_LEKE01000084.1 coordinate 15,596, forward strand.
TGTTCCGCTCGCTCTCCGATTATCAGCCCGGAACTTTCGAGGGCTGGTTGCACCGCATCACCACAAACCTGTTCCTCGACATGGTTCGCCGACGCAACCGCATCCGTATGGAAGCGCTGCCCGAGGACTACGACCGCGTTCCCTCGCCCGGTCCGGACCCCGAGCAGATCTACCACGACGCGCGCCTCGACGCAGGTCTGCAGGCCGCACTCGACTCACTCGCACCTGAATTTCGCGCCGCTGTTGTGCTCTGTGACATCGAAGGTCTGTCGTACGAGGAAATCGGTGCCACACTGGGAGTGAAGCTCGGAACGGTTCGTAGCCGTATCCATCGTGGGCGACAGGCGATTCGTGATCATCTGGCAGCGCAGCGCGCAGCCGAATCCGAACTCGTCGGTTTCTGACGGTCGGGTTCGAGCTACAGAGCGGGACGTGGTCAATCACCTGGAGGGACGAATGACGGAGGCGCGGGCACATCGCCAGTTCGGTTCGACCGAACATCTGGCCAGCGAGGCAATCGCTGCCTACGTCGACGGAGAACTCCGAATGCAGGCCTACTTGCGGGCCTCGCATCACATCTCGATCTGCGCCGAGTGCGCGGCGGCCGTCGATGCTCAGCAGCAGGCACGTGGTGCGCTGCGTCGAAGCGGCGAGATGACGATGCCGTTGTCCCTGGTTGGACTTCTCAGTCAGATTCCCTCGTGCAACAGTCCGACCACCGGACCCAATTCGGAAAACGCCGACGGTTCCGTCGGCAATCAGCCCGCAGGCTTTTCCACCATCAGCAAGCGGTTGTCCCGTCGCTGGCGCAAATGACGCCGCGCGCGCTGGCGCAAATGACGCCGCGCGCCAGCTTCCCGGCACGGATCAGTGATACTGGACAACGTGACTGACGGAAAGAGGGGGCATTCCGGAGTGAGCTCGGATTCTTCGGCAAGCGGTTCGGCGGATCGACCGGCAGATGCGCCGGTGCTCGACCCCCGGCCGGTGTACCGACCTCAGATCGATCCGGCCTCGCGCCAGGTGTTCGGTCGACCGAGTGGAGTCGAGGGCTCGTTCACTCCGATTGCCACGCGATCGACCCCGTCTTCCGATGTCGTGATCGGGAATCCGGACCCAGTTCTGGCCGAAGCGTTCGGTCGACCCGCTGACGCCACCGAGTCGATCGGTCGCGATCCCGAGGCGTCGGCGAACAACACACCCGACGAAGAACCCCCGCGTGATCCGTGGCGCGATCCTGAATCCGAGGTTTCGCTGGGCAAGCCTGCAGAGTCCGAGGCGCCGGTGCAGTTGCCTCCCGCCCAGAAGCTCGACGTGCGTGAGCTGCTGTTCGGTCGCAAGGTCGCCCCCTCGGCACTGGCCGCGCTCGCGGGCATGGCACTTGTCATCGCTCTTGTCGGCGGCTTGCTCGCCACTGTCATCACCGCCGATCGCAGTTCACTCACCAGCTCACGTGTCACGCTCGTTCAATCCGGCGGCGGTGAACAGCCGGAGTCGCAGGTGGCGAAGGTCGCCGACGCAGTGTTGCCTTCCGTGGTGTCGATTCAGGTCGCCGTCGGTGACCAGGGCAGTACGGGTTCCGGTGTGGTCATCGACGGCGCCGGATACATCGTCACCAACAACCACGTGATCTCCTCGGCCGTACCGCCTGCTCAGGACGCGAAGATCCAGGTGATCTTCTCCGACGGAACCAAGACCGACGCCCAGATCGTCGGACGTGACGTCAAGACAGACCTCGCGGTGCTCAAGGTGTCGGCCAACAATCTGACGGTCGCTCAGCTCGGAAAATCCGAGGATGTTCAGGTCGGCGACGACGTCGTCGCCGTCGGCTCACCGCTCGGATTGAGCAAGACCGTCACCCGCGGGATCGTCAGTGCGCTGAACCGGCCTCTGCGTTTGTCGGGTGAAGGCACCGACACCAACGCCGTCATCGACGCCGTCCAGACCGATGCGGCGATCAACCACGGCAACTCGGGTGGTGCACTCGTCGACGACGAAGCCCGCGTCATCGGTATCAACACGGCCATGCTCAGCGAGTCCGGTGGTTCGGTCGGGCTCGGCTTCGCGATTCCGATCGATACGGTCACCGAGGTGGCGCAGACCATCATTCGCGACGGCAAGGTTCATCACCCCGACATCGGCGTGAATGCCCGCACCGCGGTCAACGACGCGACCAGCGGTGCTGCGGTGGCCAACGTCCGCGACGGCAGCCCAGCTCAACGTGCGGGGATCGTCGAGGGTGACGTCATCGTCAAGGTCGGTGACCGACCGGTGACGAGTGCCGACGAACTGGTGGTTGCGGTCAACGCGACGACCGTCGATCAGCCGGTCAACGTCCAGTTGATCCGCGACGGACGGCAGGTCGACATTTCGGTCACGCCGGTGTCCGACTGATCGGACCCTGCGATCTTCCTGTGAGGTTGATCCGGACATGCGCGCACCGAGCGAGCACACAGTAGGCTGACCCTGTGTTTGGCAACATCGGTTGGGGCGAGTTCATGATCCTCCTCGTAGCGGCTCTGGTCATCTTGGGACCTGAGCGGCTTCCTGGTGCGGTCTCCTGGGTCACGAAGTCCCTGAGGCAGGTGCGCGAATATGCTTCGGGCGCTTCCAATCAGCTCAAGGAAGAACTGGGCACCGATTTCGAGGATCTGCGTAAACCACTCGCAGATCTGAACAAGCTGCGCGGAATGACGCCGCGCGCTGTGATCACCCAGCACCTTCTCGACGGCGACGACTCCATCTTCACGGGCAACTTCGACAAGAAGCCGCAGAGCGGAGTGCAGGAGCCGAAGACGCTGTCGAAGGACAAGCCACTCACCGCGGGCGAACGTCCTCCTGTGGACTTCGACGCAACCTAGATTCGACATACGAAAGGGCGCCTCTCACCGATCGGTGACAGGCGCCCTTTCGCATGCGGGGTTCTACAAGTTGCGAACCGTATTGATACCGAGCGACATTCCGGCCAGCCCGCGCTGACGGACGGCCAACTTGTCGGCGATGTCCTTGAGTGCGATGGCCGCGGGTGAATCGGGAGCGCTGAGGACGATCGGCGTCCCGGCGTCGCCTGCCTCGCGGACGGACGGGTCCAGCGGAATCTGTCCGAGAAGCGGAACCTTGGCGCCGACGGCCTTCGTGAGGCGATCGGAGACGGTCTGCCCGCCGCCTTCGCCGAAGACGTCCATGCGGGTGCCGTCGGGAAGTTCGAGCCACGACATGTTCTCGACGACGCCGGCGACGCGCTGGCGGGTCTGCAGGGCGATGGCGCCCGCTCGCTCGGCGACCTCGGCAGCGGCCTGCTGCGGTGTGGTGACGACCAGGATCTCGGCGCTCGGGATGAGCTGAGCCACCGAGATGGCGATGTCACCGGTGCCGGGCGGCAGATCGAGCAGCAGCACGTCCAGATCGCCCCAGAACACGTCGGCGAGGAACTGCTGGAGTGCGCGGTGAAGCATCGGTCCGCGCCAGACGACAGGAGTGTTGCCCTGGGTGAACTGCGCGATGGAAATCATCTTCACGTCGTGTGCAACCGGCGGCATGATCATGCGCTCGACCTGAGTGGGCTTGGCGTCGGTGCCGAGCATGCGGGGGATCGAGTGACCGTAGATATCCGCGTCGAGTACGCCGACAGACAGTCCGCGCGCGGCCATTGCTGCCGCGAGATTGACTGTCACACTGGACTTTCCGACGCCACCCTTGCCGGAGGCTACGGCGTAGACGCGGGTGAGTGAACCCGGCTGGGCGAACGGGATGACGGGTTCGGCGGAATCGCCGCGAAGCGACTTGCGGAGCTCGGTCCGCTGAGCGTCGTCCATGACGTCGAGTTCGACGCGGATCGCACCGACCCCGGCGACGTCGGCGACGGCCTTGGTGACGCGTTCGGTGATCTCGGTGCGCATCGGGCAACCGGCGGTCGTGAGATAGATGCCGATGTCGACGCTGTTGTCACTGG
>NZ_LEKE01000065.1:0-19534 GCF_001029585.1 Rhodococcus sp. ARP2
GTTGTGAGTCCTTGCGAGCCACTGTTTCGTCCCTTCACTCGTGTCTTCACTCCGACGGTGTGGGCGGCACCTCGAAACGCCCCCACACGCGGTGTGTCTTCAGAAGCTGAGCGAGTGAGGCGAGGGCTCCTTCCGCGTCAGCATCGACGACGACTCCCAATGCAGACTCGTCGATACCGGCGGCAGCCAGCGCACTCATGCTCTCACCCCAACCGCCAATTGCCTTGCTGTGACGATACATTTCGTTCAGCAGAGTCTCCACCCGTGGATCCAACTTGCCCTCGCCGATCCGAGAAACGTCGCCGCTCAGCAGGATTGCATCGAATTCGATCGAACGAGCTGTGAGGTACGTTCGCTGCACCGTCACCGCGTCGTCACCGTCCCCGATGGTTCCGCCGTGCGGGCCGAGGATCAGCGGCACCATGCCGGCGTCGAAGATCTTGTCTCGAATGGCGACCACGGTGTCGAGATCGGAGTTCTCGTCGACCAGTAGCGCGATGATCCTTCCGTCTACCGGCCATTCCGCGCCAACCTGAGACAGTGCAGGGCTGAGCTCCGGATCGCTTAACGGCTCCGTCGGTTCGGGAACCGGAAGGCCGAGCCCCCCTGCGACGATCGACACGAGGCCCGCGTCGATGTTCGCCAAGATGCCCAGATTCCGGGTCTTGATGTTCTCCTCGTAGCACTTGCCCAATTCGAAGGTATACGCCTGCGCGACGTGCTCCTGTTCGACAGGGGAGAGACTGCGATAGAAGAGTCGAGCTTGCGAGAAGTGATCGTCGAACGATGCCGGCGCCTGCCTCACCTTTCGCCCTGAAACTTCCTCGGGCACCTCGATATAGGCCGCGCTGTCCGCCGAGGCCATGAACGGGCACCCACCGTCCAACGAATTGGGATGGTACGGCGCGACTCCGGTATGCACACCGTCCTGATGGAAGCCGTCGCGAAGCATGTCGTTGACAGGCGCGTGAGGACGGTTGATCGGAATCTGGTCGAAGTTGGGGCCACCGAGTCGCGTGATCTGGGTGTCGAGGTACGAGAACAAACGCGCCTGCAGGAGACGATCGTTGGTGATGTCGACGCCCGGAACCAAGTGGCCCGGATGGAATGCAACCTGCTCGGTCTCGGCGAAAAAGTTCGTCGGATTGGCGTCGAGTGTCATCGTTCCGATGACCTGAACCGGCGCGAGTTCTTCGGGCACGATCTTGGTGGGATCCAATAGATCTATGCCTTCGAACATTTCGTCTTCGGTATCAGGGAACACCTGCACGCCCAAATCCCAGGACGGATATGCGCCGGCCTCGATGGCGTCGGCAAGATCGCGTCGATGGAAATCCGGATCCACACCGCCGGCGATCTGCGCTTCCTCCCACACGAGTGAATGCACTCCGGCGGCCGGCTTCCAGTGGAATTTCACCAGATTCGTCTCGCCGTCGGCATTCACGAGCCTGAACGTGTGAATGCCGAAGCCCTCCATCATGCGATAGGAGCGCGGGATGCCTCGATCGGACATGTTCCACAATGTGTGCGCCGTGGCCTCGGTGTGCAGCGACACGAAATCCCAGAACGTGTCGTGCGCGCTCTGCGCCTGCGGAATCTCCCGGTCCGGATGGGGTTTCGCGGCATGAATGATGTCCGGGAACTTGATTCCGTCCTGAATGAAGAACACCGGGATGTTGTTGCCCACCAGATCGAAGACACCTTCGTCGGTGTAGAACTTGGTGGCGAAGCCGCGTGTGTCTCGGACGGTATCCGCCGAACCGCGTGAACCCAGAACTGTCGAGAAGCGTACGAATACCGGGGTTCTGGCACCTGAAGCGAACAACGAGGCTTTACAGATGTTTTCGGCTGCGCCATTCGCCAGGAACGTGCCGTGCGCGGCCGCCCCGCGGGCGTGGACGACACGCTCCGGAATTCGCTCGTGATCGAAGTGTGTGATCTTCTCACGCAGATGGTGATCCTGCAGAAGAGTCGGGCCCCGCTCGCCTGCGGTCAGTGAGTGGTCGGTCTCGTAAAGCCGTGTACCGGTGGCGGTGGTGAGGTACTCCCCCCGCTGGCCACGTCCATTTCCCTTCACCTTCTCTTCGGCACCCGCGACGGTACGCACCTCCGGCTGCCGCTGGTCGTCCTTGGGCGGCAACGGCTGTCGAGGCTTGACCGGTTCTTTCAGGTCCGGCGCTTTCGGGGCCGGTGCACCTGGGACGGACTGAGATGAAGGCATCGAACAGCTCCTCTTGATCGTCATGCTGGGCGCACGAATCTTGTTACGCCATAAGTAAGTAGAGATTTCAAACTGAACGCGGAGCCACGACTCACCCTCGGGCTGGGATCAATCCCAGGCCGAGGGTGACGAGTGCGTCAGGGCTATTGCTCGGACTTCTGTCGCGCTTCGTCTGCGGCCGCTTCGGCGCGAGCCTTCTCGGCTTCCGCCTCTTTCTTCGCGACTTCTCGCTGGCTTTCGGCCTTGTCCTGCTGGGCGCGGCCCTCTCGGGTCAAACTGTCGTTTCCGGAAACCGCACCAACGGCTTCCTTGGCCTTACCCTTGACGTCCTCTACTACGCCTTTGATTCCCTCGCTGGGACCGCTCTTGTCATCTGGCACGTTGACCCTCCAATACGTTTCGGATTCTCGCTCAGGGTTCCCACACAGACAGGACTCCCACACAGAAGGCCCTACCCCGTCGAAAATCGCATAAACATCCGTGCACCGACCAGGCGCAGACCATGACTCGTCGTAGCCGAACGACGAGGTCGTTCCTCGAGTAACGATTAACCGTTCTCAGAAACTGTTTACCGGGCACAGGAATTGGCGGGACTCGTTCCAGAAGGGGAAGAGGTCGGTGGTGGTTGCCGCAGGATGGTCGATCTCGGCGAGAGTGTAGAAATCGAGAATCGTCCGACCAGCTGCGGCGCTGACCTCGCATGCTTGCAAGCTCAGCTTTGCCTCCGCCACGAAGCCGATGCTGCGGGCGAAGGGACCGAGAGTTCCCGCATTGACGAAACTGTCGAGGTCTTGTCCCCACTGGTTGTAGTCCGACTGCAAAGCGAAGCTGCACGTTTCGCCGAACAACTCGCCGCAGGTGGTCGGCTTTCCGCCGATCGTGTGCACCGTATCGGCAAGCTCGTGTGAGGTGCTTTCGCGCGGAGATCCGGAAAGGAAAAGCAAGATGGCGACGGCCAAGGCAACCACCAGAAGGATGCTTGCGGCCGTTGCCAGTATCGCCTTCACAATCCCTCGATCCACGTAAGTTCATGAGGGCAACCGATTTTGGAACACCGGCCACTAGATTTGTACCCGTGGCGTTCAGGGTCCAAACATCGACCAGGCTGGGAGCCGTACGTCAGTCTGGGGGATCTGTTACAGGAACTGTGAGGGAGGATCAACACTCCCTTCCACTATCAATATATATCCCACTGGGGGCCTTGCGGCAAGGCCCGGGTAGTGCCGCAGAATGGCTCTTCCGATCCCGCACGACCGACTACGGGATCGGAACAGCCAGCGGAAGTGAGGGCACGTGCCAACCCAGGGATACGAAGAAGAACTGCGTTCCGAGCGGAACTATGTGGAGGGGCTCTACGCACGCCTCGATGCGGAGCGCGCCCGAGTCAAAGGCAGGTACAACACCGCTCTGCGCGGAAACGGCGATGCACTCATGGAACGCGACGCCGAGGTGCGCGCGCTTGCCAAAGAGGTGAAAAGGCTGGACGTAGCCGACAACGGACTGTGTTTCGGCCGGTTGGACTCGCTTTCGGGCGAGCCCTCCTACATCGGCCGGATCGGCCTTCTCGATGCGGACAACGACTACGAACCGGTGCTGCTCGATTGGCGGGCGCCGGCGTCTCGCGCGTTCTACGTTGCCACCGCTGCCAACCCGGAGAACATGCGTCGACGCCGTCAGTTCCGCACCCGGAGTCGACGCGTGGTCGATTTCACCGACGAGGTACTCGGGCGCCCCGACGGCGTAGAACACGACACGCACAGCGATTCCGCCCTGCTCGCGGCAGTCAACGCACCCCGCGGCGAGGGAATGCGGGACATCGTGGCAACCATCCAGGCCGAACAGGACGACATCGTCCGACTCGAACACCCCGGGGTGCTGGTGATCGAAGGTGGCCCAGGTACCGGGAAAACCGTCGTCGCCTTGCACCGCGTCGCCTACCTGCTCTACACCCAGCGAGAGCGGATGGAACGTCACGGCGTTCTCGTGGTCGGGCCGAACCCGGCGTTCCTGAACCACATCGGCCGCGTACTGCCCTCGCTGGGCGAGTCCGACGTGGTGTTCATGACCACCGGTGATCTCGTTCCCGGTCTACGCGTCACCGCCGAGGACACTCCGGAGGCCGCTGGGCTCAAAGGTTCGTTGAAGATCCTGGACGTTCTCGGCGCAGCGATTGCCGATCATCAGCGATTGCCCGAGAACCCACTGTTGATCGAATTGGCGGACGTCACGGTGCGGATCGACGCCGAAACCGCGGAGTGGGCCCGAGAAGAAGCCCGTTCGAGCGGACTCCCCCACAACGACGCACGCACTGTGTTCACCGAAATCCTCACCTGGGCGCTGACCGAACGGGCGATAGCGCGGATCGGCAAGGGGTGGTTGACACGCAGTGACCGTGAAGCCTGGGAGCAAGTGCGGACGGATCTGACCGCAGAGCTGGTGGAGAACAGCGCATTTACCGCGGCGCTCGACACGCTCTGGCCGATCCTGACTCCGAAAGAGCTACTGACACAGCTGTTTACTTCTCCAGCGCGACTACGCGCGGCAGGCGCGGACGAGAAGCTGCTTCGCCAGGACGGTGACGCCTGGACCGTCTCGGACGTTCCGTTACTCGACGAGTTGGTGGACATGCTCGGCCGGGACAAGCCCGTCGACCAGAGTGCCGAACGTGAACGCCGCGACGAGGCCGCGTATGCAGCGGGCGTGCTGGACATGATGATCAGCCGCGAGGATCTGATGGACGACGAGGATCACCTTCTCGCCCAGGACATGCTGTACGCCGAGGACCTGGCGGATCGTTTCGTCGAACGCGATACCCGGGAACTCGCCGAACGCGCTGCTGCTGACCGAGACTGGACGTACCGGCATATAGTGGTCGACGAGGCCCAAGAGCTGTCCGAGATGGACTGGCGAGTCCTGATGCGCCGTTGCCCAGACCGGTCTTTCACGGTGGTAGGCGATCTCGCGCAACGACGTTCACCCGCAGGTGCCCGCTCGTGGGCGACGATGATGGAGCCGTACGTCCCCGGCCGCTGGATCTACCGATCCCTGTCGGTGAACTACCGCACCCCTGCCGAGATCATGAGCGTCGCCGCCGCCCTGCTCGCCGAGTTCGCGCCGGACGTGCAGCCACCCGAGTCCGTCCGCGCCTGCGGGATCGCGCCGTGGTCCAGACGAATCTCCGCCGACGAACTAGCCTCCGCCATCGACGAATTCAATCAGGACGAGGCCGGGCGCGAAGGTACGAGCATCGTCATCGGACCTGCGGACGTGCCGGGCGCTGTGCCTGTTTCGGAAACGAAGGGTCTGGAGTTCGATGCCGTGCTCGTCGTGGAACCGGAGCGAATCATCGCCGACGGCCAACGCGGCGCGTCGGAACTCTATGTCGCCCTCACCCGCGCAACCCAACGTCTCGGCGTCTTACACGAGGGGCCTTTGCCGCAGGCATTGACCGGGCTCGTCCAGGCCGGGACGGCCGGATCACCGCAGTCGTTCGCGGCGAGCGATGGTGCTGTGTAGGCCTTCGGCAGCGGCGCGAACGTAAGGCACTTGGCTCTCGGGAACGAAGCGGCTGGTGGGACCGGTGACACTGATGGCGGCGACGGGTTTGTCGTTGGTCCCGAATACCGGCGCCGCAACGCACGCGAGACCCGGCGCTGATTCCTCGCGCTCGAACGCAATACCGGTCTCGACCACTCGGTTCAGTTGGGTATTGAGAATGCCGGGCGCAACGATCGTGTGCGGGGTTCGGCGCGTCATCGGTTCCGACAACACTTCGCGACGAAATTCGTTGTCGGAGAAAGCCAGGAGCGCCTTGCCGATTGCGGTGCAATACAGCGGTATCCGGCCACCGGTCCGGGACGGCGAGTTGGCTTGCCGGTGTCCGCCGATTTTCGCGACGTATACGACGTCGTGGCCGTCGCGGACCCCCAGGTGAACTGTCTCGTGGGTCCGCTCGTACAAGTCTTGGAGGAAAGGCATCGCCATTTCCAGGAGGCTGCGTTCGAGGGAGGCGAGCATGCCGAGTTCGAAGAGGCCGCCGCTGAGCCGGTAGCCACCGTCGATTCGGTCGAGTAAACGGTTCGCGACCAGTTCGTTGGCCAGGCGGTGCACCGTTGCCTTGTGCAGTCCGGTCCGTTGGACCAGGGTGGCGAGAGGCAACACGTGGTCGTCAGCCCGGAAGGCACGCAGGATCGTCACCGCCTTGCCGAGCACGGTGTCGAGGTTTGCGCCGCCAGTCACCTGCCCAGCGTATCGCTGAGTGAGACAGTTCCCTGGCGCAATCTCGGCGCCACGGCGAAAGTAATGGCCATGAGCCAGCCCACGAATACCAGTACAGCGAGCGAGACGGACATCTCAGCTGCTGCTGACCGCCTCGCAGCCGCCATCGCGAGCGGTACTCCCTGCGCACCGGTGCGCGATCTGATCGGCGCCGACGACCTCGTCGCTGCCTACGCTGTCCAGCGCCGCGTCGATGAAATCCGTCGGCAGGCGGGTGCCGTCGTCGTAGGCCGCAAGATCGGCCTGACCTCGGTGGCAGTACAGCAGCAGCTCGGTGTCGACCAGCCCGACCTCGGCGTTCTGTACGCCGACATGGAGTTCCCCGCCGGCGGCACCATCCCCATGAGTCGTTTGATCCAGCCCAAGGTCGAAGCGGAAGTTGCCTTCGTACTCGGTGCCGACCTCGTGGACGGACCGCTGGACAACGCGCAGGTGCGCGGCGCGATCGACTACGCCGTCGCAGCGATCGAGATCTGTGACAGCCGCATCGCGTCGTGGGACATCAAATTCGGTGACACCGTCGCCGACAATGCGTCCTCGGGCGTGTACGTCCTGGGAACCGAACGCCGCACCCTCGACGAGGTGGAACCCGCCGGCGTCGTCATGTCGATGTCCGTCGACGGCACCGAGGTGTCCACCGGCGTCGGAACCGCTTGCCTGGGCGATCCGATCGAAGCAGTCGTCTGGCTCGCCCGCACGGCACGCGAGTTGGGGCAGCCGCTGACGGCAGGCCAGGTGATCCTGTCCGGCGCACTCGGCCCCATGGCACCGGTCACCGCAGGCAACGAAGTCACCGTGACCGTCTCCGGGTTCGGTTCCGTCACCACCAGTTTTTCCAGCGAAGAGGACAACGCATGAGCAAGGTCAAGGTCGCGATCATCGGATCGGGCAACATCGGCACGGATCTGATGATCAAGGTGCTGCGCAACTCCGACTACCTGGAGATGGGCGCGATGGTCGGCATCGACCCGGCGTCGGACGGCCTCGCCCGCGCAGCGCGTCTGAACGTGCCGATCACGGCTGAAGGTGTCGAGGGTTTGATCGGTCTGCCGAACTTCGACGAGATCGAGATCGTCTTCGACGCCACCTCGGCAAAGGCTCACGTCGCCAACAACGCGCGGCTGGCTCCCCTCGGCAAGCGCATGATCGACCTGACGCCTGCCGCCATCGGCCCGTACGTCGTGCCGGCCGTCAACGCCGACGAGCACCTGGACGCACCCAACGTCAACATGGTGACGTGTGGTGGCCAGGCCACGATCCCGATGGTTGCGGCTGTTTCTCGGGTCGTCCCGGTGGCGTATGCGGAGATCGTCGCGTCCATCGCCTCCAAGTCCGCCGGTCCCGGAACGCGCGCCAACATCGACGAGTTCACCGAGACCACATCCGAGGCGATCGTGGCAGTCGGCGGCGCCCGCCGCGGCAAGGCCATCATCATCCTCAACCCCGCCGAGCCGCCGCTCATCATGCGCGACACGGTGTTCTGCCTCGTCGACGCCCCGGACCCGGCTGTTCACGAGGAGATCCGTCAGTCCATCGAGAAGATGGTCGGCGACGTCTCCGCCTATGTTCCGGGCTACCGCCTCAAGCAGGAAGTCCAGATCACCGAGATCCCGGCCGACCAGCCCGTCGAGACGTTGCTCGTCGACGGCAATCGCCCCACCCATCAGGTGTCGGTGTTCCTCGAGGTCGAGGGTGCTGCACACTACCTGCCCGCGTACGCCGGCAATCTCGACATCATGACGTCCGCCGGAATGCAGATCGCGGAGCGCATCGCCCAGCAGAAGGAAGCAACCAAGTGAGCAACCGCAAGATCTTCGTCCAGGACGTCACCCTTCGCGACGGCATGCACGCTGTCCGCCACCGCATTTCACCCACCGACGTCAAGCGGATCGTCACAGCTCTCGATGCTGCCGGCGTCGACGCGATCGAAGTTGCACACGGTGACGGCCTCGCCGGCGGCTCGCTCAACTACGGCCCCGGCTCGAACACCGACTGGGAATGGATCGAAGCAGCGGCCGAGGTACTCGAGCACGCTCGTCTCACCACGCTGCTGCTTCCGGGTGTCGGCACGATCAGTGAACTCAAGCACGCTTACGACCTCGGTGTTCGCTCGGTTCGCGTTGCCACGCACTGCACCGAGGCCGACGTCTCCGCGCAGCACATCGAAACCGCCCGCGAGATCGGCATGGACGTCTCGGGTTTCCTGATGATGAGCCACATGGCGCCTGCCGAAGAACTGGCGAAGCAGGCCAAGCTGATGGAGTCGTACGGCGCGCACTGCGTCTACGTCACCGACTCGGGTGGACGTCTGGTGATGAACGACGTCGCGGATCGTGTTCGCGCATACCGCGACATCCTCGACGACGGCACCGAAATCGGTATCCACGCGCATGAGAACCTGTCGCTCTCGGTTGCCAATTCCGTTGTCGCAGTGCAGAACGGCGTCACCCGCGTCGATGCTTCGCTTGCCGGTCACGGTGCCGGCGCCGGTAACTGCCCCCTCGAAGCCTTCATCGCCGTCGCGAACATCGAGGAGTGGGAGCACGGCTGCGACCTGTTCGCCTTGCAGGATGCTGCCGACGACATCGTCCGTCCGCTGCAGGATCGGCCGGTTCGCGTCGATCGCGAGACCCTCACGCTCGGCTATGCAGGCGTGTACTCGAGCTTCCTGCGCCACGCCGAGGCCGCTTCGGAGCGCTACGGAATCGACGTTCGCACACTGCTTCTCGAAGCCGGCCGCCGCCGTCTGGTGGGTGGCCAGGAAGACATGATCGTCGACATCGCACTCACCCTTGCAGCGCAGGCAACAAAGGAAGCTGTCTGACGCGCTGCCGAGTTCGCTGATACCCGAGTCCCGCTCCCGTCTCCGGACGGGGGCGGGACTTGCCATTTCAGCCGAGAGAGCCCACCGACACGGCACTCGAAAAGCTGGCAAAGTTCGTCGCACGACATCTCTGACGATCAGGGTAGAAACTTATCCGCTACAGACGAATTCAGGAAACCAGCTTCATCGATGCAAGACCTGCAGGGTGATACCTTCGATATGCTGAGCTCGTGGAACCTACCGAATACCGTGACGAATTGAGATCTGTCCTCGATACCGCGTCGGGGGTAGTGAGCGATCGACTGGCTGCGATCCACAACGGGGCAACCCCGCGCACCGAAGGGATCGTCATCGACGTCTCGCTCGACCAAGACGGCGAGGGAACATTCGGCGTCTGGGCACGATACGAGGGTCCCGACGCATTCAGTCTGAATCAGCAGATCGGTGACGAGAGAGAGCTATTCGGCGCGATCTGGGGGAGGAGGGCTGGGAACCGCCGGTTCCGCATCGACCGCGAAAGTGGTCACGTGTGGAACTCGAGAAAGTGATCGTCGGTGTCGTGGCCAAATGGATCGACGGGCTCATTCCCTCGACCGCCACCGAACTACCCTGGGAAGTAACGACTCCCGACGGAACTGTCGACGCTGTACTCGTGGGCCCAGAGATCAGCCGTGGACATTCGCCTCGGTGAAAGCGCGGAAGCATCGGCGAACACGTTGCAGCGTCAGCGTCCGGTCGAACCGTCGATCAATTCGCGGAGGATGTCAGCGTGCCCGGCATGGCGTCCGGTCTCTTCGATCATGTGCACGAGCGCCCAGCGGACACTGGGAGCGGGTCGTTTCGCCCCCGGTCGCGGGATGGGCGCGGCAAGATCTGTGCATCCGTCGAGAACTGCGTTGGCGCGCTCGACCGTCTCGCGATAGCGACTGACGACACCGTCCACGCTGTCTTCCGATGACGGTTGAAACGTCGCTTTCCAATCCGTCACGTTTTCTGCAAGGAACATCGATCGTTCGACAAAGGTCAGATGATTGGCCAGCCCGAGCAAGGTTGTTCCCGACGGAACAATTGTGTTGCGCACCTGAGGTTCCGGAGCACCTTCGACCTTGGCGGCAATCGAATCACGGAGGTAGTCGAGAAACGCTCGTAGTGTGGCTGCCTCGCTATTCCCTGTCCGGGGTGGTGGGGCATCTCGGCGACTGCGACGCGACGTTGCCATGGTGATTCTCCTTCCTCGGCGAAGAACGATGAAGAGGCTTCATTCCTGGATGGGCAGAACCGATCCTTCCGAACTCACTCCGATCCCGCATCAAATTTTGCCGTTACAGCAAAGACAACTTGGTTGCCGGTGTCAGCGTGCCGAGTTCAGGTCGCGCACAAGTTGGGGTCTCCGCCACTTGCCGACCTCGAAAGGCCACCGCCGCAGCGGATAGGCGAGACGAGCCACGAAGTAATTGACGTACTCGACGACGCCGAAAGCCCACACCGCCACGACGCCCACCGCCGCGCCGGAGTGATCTGGTAACCAGATGACAACGCCGAGAAGAGCTATCGCCAACAAGAGAACATCGAGAACCCGAAACACGCGGTAAAGCGCTGCGAGGCGGGCCGGCATCGACTCCAACTCGACCCGGCCCCGCGCAAGCAGCCAATAAACACCTGCTTGCACGAGGATCACAAGCAGTGGGGCCAGCGCCGACCACAGTGCCGCGGAGTCTTGCGAACCTTCGAGCCGGGGCATCACGACACCGACCGCCACAGCGGCAAATACGGCCGCGGCAGCCAGTTCGCCGAGGCCGAGGCTCAGGTACCTGCGTCTCAAACTCTGTTGCCGTTGATCCACCACGTAAGAACCCTATCCGTTGATCACCATAGCTTGCCACGTAGTGGTCGGACCGATTCTGCAGCGCGCGTGGGGAATACACTTCATCTCGACTTCGATCTCGAGCGCCATGCGGCTTGGATCATCCTGGGACGTGCTGGCGGATCCGGCGGGAAACCTTTTCTGCGTGGGTGATCCGCACTAGCTGCGCCGTTGTCAGTCCCCGATGCGCGGTCGTTCGCGCCGACGTGGTCCTCGATCGCGCATCTCTAGAATCGCTGCTGCCGTGGACGCGACCGTCTTGTCGTCGTCGTGGGTGATCCGGGCGAGCGCTTCGCGTGCTGCAGCGCCGGGAATCTCGGCGAGTGCCTGCGTAATTCGCAACCTCGTCGGGGCGTCGTCAGTGCCGTCCAGTCTTGCCTGCACGGCATCGACGACCTCACCGCTTGTAGGTGAGTGCTCCGCGAGAAGACCGAGCACCTCGCCTGCCTCGACGTCGCGGCGCCCGTCGGCGACCATCTCGAGGAGAGCTGGCATCGAGACAGCCTCTCCGCGAGATCCGAGGGCGAGAGCGGCGTCGGCGCGGACTATCGCGTCCGAATCATCGAGAGCTCGCTTCAGAGACCGAGTTGCTTCCTCGGTGTTGATCCCGGATATGGCCGACGTCGCGCGGCGTCGAACCTCGACGTCCTCCGATTCGAGCCCCTTCGTCAGACCTGCAAGGCCCGCACCTTCGGTCCTCGCCAACGCCCACTGCAATGCTCCCGTCACGTTGGCATCCCTCTCCGACAGGATGGCCTCGACGAGTGCGTCGACCGGCAATGCCGCATTTGCGTCCTGCGACAGAATCGCTTGCTGACGGTGGGCGGCGAACTCGGATTCGAGTGCACGCAACAGCGAGACCATGCGCAGGACGTCGTCCCACTCCGAAGGGGCGGTGGCGTCGACCCTTTCGAGTTTGGTCAGCAATTCCTCCTCCGCCGCGATCCGTTGCCGAGTGTGTTGCATGAGTTCACCCACCAAATCGGCCGGTGCGAAGTCTGGTTCGTCGAGTGCACGCTTGGCCTCGTTCAACGAGAGCCCCAATGTCCTCAGGCTCTCGACGTGGAAGAGGCGACGGATGTCGTCAGCGGAGTACTCGCGGTAGCCACCGGACGTGCGGCCCGTCGGCTTCACCAGCCCCAAAGTGTCGTAGTGACGCAGCATCCGTGTGCTGACACCACAACGCCGCGAGACCTCGCCGATCAACATCCGTCTCCCCTTCCTACGCGTCCGGTCCGATTGCGGCGACGCGCTTCGCCAACTCGTGTGAGAGAGCGAATCCACCGTCGGGATCGTGCCAGAGTTGCTTTGTAGCATCAGCATGCGCTCGGACACGCGGATTCGGGCTCGTACCGGCCGCGTCGAGCACCGGGAGCACAGCCTCGCCGAGCCCGGTCAGGGCGCGGCTCAGACTGAGCTGCATCTGCAATTCACCCCGACCGAGTTCTGTGGCCAGATCGGCCGCGAGTGCGCCCTCGTCTCCCGCCGGCACGAGAGCCACAGCCGCGCGCCACGCACTGCGCGCAACCTCGTCGTCCTGGTCGTGGACCAGCGCGGAGACCTCGGGCCACGCGATCGGATCGCCGATCTTGGACAAAGTGTGGAGCGCCTGACTGCGGGCTTGCGAGCCATCAGACCCGAGCTCACGGATCAGCCTCGGCACCGTGATTTCGGCCGGCAAGCGGCACAACGCCCAGGTCAGCATGTCGCGGACGAAGAAGTCCGGCTCGACGGCGCACCGATCGATCAGGGCATCCGTCAACTGAGGATCCGGGCGTGTGCCGACCGCAAGCGCGGCGCGCAGTCGAACCGAGGGATCGGCTGCGGCCAAGGCGTCGACGAGGTGGGCATTCTGCCCACCGTGGTTGGTTGTGTTCACGACAACCACCTCCTTCACCGACCAGTGGAACCCTTGTCACTGTGTCAAGGTCAAGCGTCACTGCCTCCGACACGTGAAATGTCGCCTCGGATCACACGCCGGTTGTCGATCCTGGCCGAAAGATCATCAGCACGACGACAACGACCCAGAGCAGATTGAAGATTCCCGTCGCGGTGCCCAGCCGACGGGTGAGCCGCGTTGCGACGTCCACAACGGACCCGGTTCCTTCGATCGCCGTCATTGTCAGCCTTTGGGCGGGAAGCACCACCGCGGTGAGTATCACGGCGGCAACGACGGTGAGTGCGATCGAGGTGAGGATCCACAGGTCACCGAGCACTCCGAGATTGACGGCGGTGGCGACACCGAGCATCGGAACGACAACGCCGATCGTGGCATACACCCGAACGATGCGATGCAGCATGCCCGTCGTCGCAACACTGGCGCTGTCCGGATCGGCGAGCGCGGCGCGGCTCGCCACCGGGAACATACTCGCCGCCACAGCGACGGGGCCAATGGCAAGAATGGCCGCAATCACATGGAGGGACAGCAGGATTCCGGTCATGAGATTTCTCGCGTTTCGGTACGCACAAGCGTATTCACGCAGCGTCCGGGGCGAAGGTGATTACAGGCTCGGCGCCCTTGGCCGACCACACAGTTCCACGACGCTCGTAGTCGAAGAGCGCTTCGACCTCGAGACTTATCCGGGGCCCGAGGCATCGTTCCAACAGGTACAGGCCAAGGTCGAGACCGGATGTCACACCGCCGGCGGTGATCAGGTCACCGTCGTCGACGATTCGCGCCTGGATCGGAATTACACCGCCGGCCGCCAGTGCGTCCACGGCAAGATGGTGCGTCACGGCGCGACGCCCTTCGAGAAGCCCCGCCATCGCCAGCGCCAATGATCCTCCACAGACGGTCGCAACGAGCACACCAGGATCGTCGAGTGCGCGGCGCATCATGACAGGCAGTTCGGTTTCCGTTGTGGCCGCGAGTCTTTCCGGCAAGCTGGAACCCGGCTGGTCCGCATTGGGTTCGAAGAGACCCGATGCTCCGGGAACGATGATCAGATCCGCGTGTTCGACATCGAGGGTTGCAGTGGCGGTCATCGCGAGTTCACCACTTCCGCTCACGACGGTCCGAGGCCCCTCCGCGCTGACGAGTTCGACGCTCAACGCCCCACCGCTGGCGAGACCCCCGGCGTAAAGCACCTCGTACGGACCCACGACATCCATGGGATCGAATCCGTCGAACAACACGATCTGCGCGTGCACTGCAACCTCCGATTTTGTGCGACGCGCTCCTGTGCACGTCGCTGTTCCCACGACAGTAGGAGGAAGTTGACCTCTATGGCGACGGCTGAAAGCCAACCTTCGACGGCTTTCAGCCAACCTCACACATTCTGTGAAATACCAGTTGAGAGGATATTTCAAGACACGAGATCACCGAATCTCGCGCCACATACGCTACGTTTCAGACATGCATGACGTTGCAGTTCTCGCGTTGCCCGGGGTGGTGCCGATGGACCTGGCGGCACCCCTCGAAGTCTTCGGACGATGCAGGCTCCCCTCGGGTGCACCGGCGTACCGGACCTCCGTGTGCGCGCTCACCGAGGAGGTGGAGACCGGAACGTTCACGATGCGAGTACCGCACGGACTCTCACGCCTCGCCCAGGCCAGCACGATCATCATCCCGGGCACCGCCGATCTCGATGTGCCGATCGACCCCGAGATCATCGAAGCCCTCAGAACTGCCGCGGATCGCGGCACGCGCATCGCCTCACTGTGCGTCGGCGCATTCACCCTCGCCGACACAGGCCTGCTCGACGGACTTCGCGCGACGACGCACTGGGCGGCTGCGTCGGAGTTGGCCCGCCGGCACCCGGCTATCGACGTCGACGCTGCCGTTCTCTACGTAGACAACGGG
The DNA here is from genome assembly GCF_001029585.1 of Rhodococcus sp. ARP2. Classification (NCBI taxonomy): domain Bacteria; kingdom Bacillati; phylum Actinomycetota; class Actinomycetes; order Mycobacteriales; family Nocardiaceae; genus Rhodococcus; species Rhodococcus sp. ARP2. The sequence continues at coordinate 14,990 of NZ_LEKE01000065.1, forward strand.
CACGTCCTGACTTCCGCCGGCGCCGCGGCCGCACTCGACCTGTGTCTGTACATGGTGCGTCAGGACTACGGGTCTGCCGTCGCCGCCGACACGGCACGTCTGAGCGTGATGCCGCTCGAACGTGCCGGAGGGCAAGCACAATTCATCGTTCACGAGCCTCCCGTACCCAGCGGGACAACCCTTCGACCACTACTGAACTGGATGGAAGAGAACCTCGGGGAGCAACTCGACATCACGACAATCGCGGCCAAGGCAACGATGAGCACTCGCACGCTCAACCGCCGATTCCAGGAACAAATCGGTACGACGCCGTTGCAGTGGCTCCATCACGCGCGGCTCCGCCAAGCGCAATTTCTGCTCGAGACTACCGACCACTCGATCGAACGTGTTGCGGGACAAGTCGGATTTAATGCCGTCACGACATTCCGCGAACGCTTCCGAGACCTGGTCGGTACCAGTCCACAGCGATACCGGACGCAGTTTCGAACTTCCCGCTAGCGGGCCGGGTCAGCCCTTGACGTTGCCGGCAGCGGTGTTCAGAACTGTGGCGACGTCGTCGAGGATGTACGGGATGGTCAGGACCGTCAGTCCGCCGAACGCGAAGTTCTTGTCGACGCTGAAGTCCTTGGTGGATGCCGTACGCCCATCGACGATCACCGGCTGAGCTGCCACCAGTGGCTCGGCGAGGAACGCGTTCAGAGAGTCCTTGTCGTAGGCCACCACGAACAGCACGTCAGACGCAATCAGCGGCGCCTGCTCGGTGCTCAGCTCGAAGTACACGGCCTCCGGATCCTTGGCGGGATCGGCCTGCTGGATCGTCGGCTCGTTCTTCAGACCCAGCTGCTCGAGGAACTCGACACGCACGTCGGCGTTCTTACTCACCGCGAACGTGCTCGGGCTGTTCGGGAGTGCGATGGTGACGGTCTTACCTTGCAACGCAGGGTTCTTCGCAGCCGTCGCGCTGATCGCGGCGTTGGTCTTGTCGATGAGCGTGCCGGCCTCGGCCTGTTTACCCAGCGCCTGACCGGCGATGGTCACCTGGTCCTGCCACGACGCGGTCCACGGCTCGTCCGGGAAGGAAACCACCGGCGCGATCTTCGACAGTGCGTCGAATTCCTGCTGAGTGAGCCCGGAGTACGGGGCGAAGATGAGATCTGGTTCAGCCTTGGCGAACTGCTCGACAGGTGCTTCGCCCGTTCCGTCACCCGACAACAAGGTGGGCTGCTCGCCACCGAGCTTGTCGAGTGCCTCGGCGTCCCACTTCAGAATGCCCTGCGCGTCGGCCCCGTACTGAGGTCCGGAAAACGTGGGCATCGCGACCGGGACGACCCCGAGCGCCAGAAGGGCATCCTGGTTGGACCAACCCCAGGTAGCAACCCGCTTGGGCTCGTCCTTGATCTCGGCCGTGCCGAGAGCCGACGTGATCGTCACCGGAAACGCGGCATTCGGCGCGGACGAAGTCTCGGTGCCACCACCGTCGTCGTTGCTGCTGCAGGCCGCCATTCCAGTTACGAGGCCGCATGCCGCCAGGACAGCTACCATCCCGCGGACACGGCTGCGCCGCTCCGATGACGCTCGACCCGGAATCCTTGTCACTGAAGCACCTCTCGACCGATTGACCTGCTCAGACACCTCCAGCGGGTGACGACGCCCAACGTAGCACAAAGGTTACCCTTGCCTCAGTTCCAATAGGGTCAAGAACCGCACGCCGGCCCCGCGACAAGCGATCGAGCTACTTTACAGACTGACGCCGCACCATCTCCGAGATCCAGATCGGCGCAAACGGCGAGGTACAGTTCGGCGGAGTCGGGTAATCCTCGAGCACTCGCAGACGCTCACCGATGTCGATTGCGCGGGCCCGGAACTCGGCATGTTCGATCCCGATCTGAGCCAGGCAGTGGTTCATCGCCCATTGCAGGCGATCAGGAGCATCCTTCATCTCCGCCTCGATGACGTCGAGCGATCCTGAAAGATCAAGTCCCTCAGGCTTCTTCGCTACGCGCTCGGTAGTCAGAGCCCACCCGGCGCTAGCGACCACAGGATCAGGGTCAGCGGTCCAGGCCACCCGCAACTCCTCGGCATGCGGGTTCTTCTTCACCACGTAATTGACGAGCCAGTCCTGCACCTTGGGAGTGCGGGCCTCTCGCAACATGACATCCAACTCGTCACGCTCGAACGCCTTCGGGCGGCAGATCAAAAGGGCCAACAATCGCGCCGCGGTATCGCCCGTCGCCCAAAGCTGTTGTGCGAGTTCCTGCTGAGTCTTCAATCGCTTCGCAACAGCGCGCAGTTTTGTGAGGTTCACACCGTGATCGTCACCGTGTTTCTCGTTCACCGCGCGCGCCTTCGGATCCTCGAGCGCAGCCAGCTCGTCCATCACCGCGGCAACCGTCGTTTCAGCCACGTCGTCCTCCAGTCACTACTTCTGCGATTCACCTACAAGCAAAGCACGAGAAGGCGAGCGACCCACGTTTGAAACTTCGACCACTGGGTACATGTCTGCTCCTGAGGTGGCGGCACGTCACCATGAAGACAGGACGAACCTTGCATATGCGACGCGCCGCGGGTGCTGAGAACGTGGACGAAACCGCACGCGGAGATGAAGACGGCGGTAAGAGCGTTCTCACTCGGGCCATAACCGGCCCACTCCTTTTCGTGTTCATCCTCGGAGACGTTCTGGGTGCCGGCATCTACGCATTGGTGGGCGTCATCGCCGGTGAAGTTGGTGGAGCCGTCTGGGTACCACTGCTCGTAGCGCTCGTCATGGCATTGCTGACAGCAACGTCGTATGCCGAACTGGTCACCAAATATCCGCGGGCGGGCGGTGCAGCAGTATTCGCCCAACGGGCGTATCGGAAACCACTGATCTCGTTCCTTGTCGGCTTCTCGATGCTGGCGGCCGGCGTAACCAGTGCGGCGGGACTCGCCCTCGCCTTCTCGGGCGACTATCTCAAAGCCTTCATCGACGTCCCTACCGTTCCAGCGGCGCTCGTCTTCCTGCTCGTGGTGGGACTTCTCAATGCCAGAGGCATCAAGGAGTCGATGCGCGCCAACGTCGTCATGACAGTCGTGGAGGTCACCGGGCTCGTCCTCGTTGTCGTCCTCGCTTGCATAGTTCTCGGGCGCGGCGACGGAACCCTGAGCCGCGTCGTGGAGTTCGACGACAGCCGATCGCCTGCACTCGCGGTGCTGGCTGCGGCACTCCTCGCGTACTACTCTTTTGTCGGCTTCGAAACGTCCGCGAACGTCGCCGAAGAAGTGAAGAACGTGAGCAAGGTCTACCCACGCGCACTGTTCGGAGCATTACTGACAGCCGGCGCCGCCTATGTCCTTGTCGGCCTGGCTGTCTCGGTGGTCCTGCCCGCCGACGAACTTGCCGCATCCTCCGGGCCACTGCTGGAAGTTGTGTCAGCTGCCGACGTCGGCGTTCCGCCTCGCCTGTTCAGCCTGATCGCGTTGGTCGCCGTCGCCAACGGCGCACTGCTGACAATGATCATGGCGAGCAGGCTGACATACGGGATGGCATCGGAAGGCTTGCTCCCGAGCGTCTTCGCTCGGGTACTGCCGCAGCGACGGACCCCCTGGGTGGCGATTATCGCGACCACAGCAGTTGCCATGGCTCTCTGCGTCACCGGATCGCTGTCAGCCCTGGCGGAGACGGTGGTACTCCTGCTGCTTTTCGTATTCATCAGCACCAACATCGCCGTCCTGGTTCTGCGCCGTGACGCAGTGCAACACAAACACTTCCGAACGCCGATCATCTTCCCGATCCTCGCTCTCGGTACGTGCGTTGCGTTGCTCACCCAGCAGAGCGCTGCGACGTGGTTACGCGCATCATTACTCTTGGCCGTCGGAGTAGTGCTGTACGCCCTCTCCCACCGCCGATCCACGAAGTGAGGTGCGATGTACAGGAGCCGGTGTGATGACCGACAGTTCTGACGCGTCAGATGTAATTCAGCGTCGAGAGCGAAAGATCAACAGGCGAACCCTGACGTACGGCGTGTCAGTCGTTCTGGCTACCGCGGTTTTGGTTATCGCGATCGTGTGGTTGGGCTCCCGGCGGGGCGAATGCTTCGGTACCGACACCTTGCTGTGCTCACAGAAGGATCGCCGACTGGCGGTCTTCGTCCCGAGCCTGATGTTGCTGCTCGGGACCGTGGGCGCGTTCTTGCGAGCCTCCCTGCGATTGCACCGCCTGCGGCGCCTCTACATCCGGCCGTACATGGCGTGGGCCTTGGCGGGCCTCACCCTGACGTATCTGACCGGAGCTTACTTCTTGATCGGGGTTTAGATTCTCTGAATACGTCTGTTCAGCAACCAGATTGAGTCGACAGCCGCAAATCAGAATCGCGGATCGTCGATCGCACTGAGGACTACTTCCCGCACTGACGTCGAAGACGACAAACTCGAGATCGAGCGCACCGTATCCACAACGTCATGTACCGGGACCAGAGATCCCTCTCCCCTGGCGGCAGCGACGTCTCGGGGCACGTCGAGTCCGTCTTCTGTATTGAGATATCCGAGATGAAGGACAGTCACTGCGAG
>NZ_LEKE01000001.1:0-173003 GCF_001029585.1 Rhodococcus sp. ARP2
TGCGATCCGGTCTACGTGAGCGCGGTGGCGACCGCGATTCTGACCGGTGGGGCCGGAGTCGATCTGGTTTTCGCGGACTCCGCCGATCACATCCCGGTGACGGCTCACGTAGTAGGCAGCGGTACGGCCGGCGCTTCCGTACCGGAAGTCGAATCGGTGACCTGCTCGACAGTTGGCACCGACACGATCATCAGCGCGGGAGAACTGGAATTGACCGTGGTGAGAGTGATCGACGCAGATCGAGTGTCAGGCTCGGCGACGCTCACCGGAACCTGGCCGGGGCAGCCGAATCCCGCACTGCTCGCGTTCGTCGGTTGAGTCTCGGCGCCTGAGTCGCGTGAGCGTCAGCGGACGCCCTCGATGACACCGGGCATCGCGTCGAAGTCGAAGACACGCGCGTGCAGCACGACGCGGTTTCGCAGGGCCGAACGAACCGCTCGGTGCAGGCCGTCCTCGAGGTAGAGAGTGCCGCGCCACTGCACTGCGTGAGGGAACAGATCGCCGTAGAAGGTCGAGTCCTCCGACAGCAGGCGATCGAGTTCGAGGACCTTCGTGGTGGTCACGATCTCGTCGAGTCGAACCTGACGTGGAGGGAACTTCGACCAGTCGCGTAGAGACAGTCCGTGATCGGGATACGGTTTGCCGTCCATCACGCCTTTGAAGATCATGTGCCGCCTTGTCCATGGTTGTGCGATCGACCCTTCGCCGATCTCACTCCACAGTAAGGGCAACAGCCGTCTCTGGCGCTCGGGCGATTAGACTGCCAGTGGGAACCGATGTGTAAATGTCGGTGTTCGTTCTGTTCAGGAAACGGAGGTGGCAACGATGTCGAGTACCGACGACAGGCGTTTCGAGGTCTTACGTGCAATCGTGGCCGATTACGTCTCCACCCAGGACCCGGTGGGATCCAAGGCCCTGGTCGAGCGTCACAACCTCGGAGTGTCGAGCGCCACTGTGCGCAACGACATGGCATTCCTCGAGGCCGAGGGCTACATCGCCCAACCGCACACCAGTTCCGGCCGCGTCCCCACCGACAAGGGATACCGCGAGTTCGTCGATCGCATCGCCGACGTCAAGCCCATGTCCGGGCCCGAGCGACGAGCGATCCTGGAGTTCTTGGAGTCGGGTGTCGACCTCGACGACGTTCTGCGTCGTGGTGTGCGACTGCTCGCGCAACTGACCCGTCAGGTCGCGGTTGTCCAGTACCCGTCGCTGTCCGCGTCGTCGGTTCGCCACCTCGAGGTGGTCGCATTGACGCCGGCGCGCCTGCTTCTCGTTCTCATCACCGATTCCGGGCGAGTCGATCAGCGAATCGTCGAGCTCGGGGACGTCCTCGAAGACGAAGACCTTTCCCGGTTGCGCGCGCTTCTCGGCGGGGCCCTGGAAGGCAAGCGCCTGGCCGCCGCGTCGATTGCCGTGGCGGAACTGGCCGACGAGTCTCCGGCCGACCTGCGCGACGCCGTGATCCGGTCGGCAACGGTTCTGGTCGAGACCCTGGTCGAACATCCGGAAGATCGCCTCGTTCTGGGCGGAACCTCCAACCTCACGCGCAACGCCGCCGATTTCTCCGGTCTGGCCGGCTTCCCCGGTTCGCTGCGCGCAGTGCTCGAAGCACTGGAAGAGCAGGTAGTGGTCCTCAAACTGCTCGCTGCGACGCAGAATTCCGGCACGGTCACCGTCCAGATCGGTGAAGAGACGCAGGTCGAACAGATGCGCGGAACCTCCGTGATTTCGACTGGCTACGGCGCGGCCGGTACCGTTTTCGGTGGTGTCGGTGTGCTCGGACCCACTCGGATGGACTATCCGGGAACAATTGCATCGGTTGCCGCCGTTGCCAGATACATCGGCGAAGTTCTCTCCGAGCGATGACGGACGTCGACATTTGGTCGGCACACCTCCTCGCGAGGACTGAGGAAAACCTAGAAGTAAGAGAAGGACGAGAGACTCAACGTGGCACGGGATTACTACGGATTGCTCGGCGTCGGCAAGAACGCGACAGACCAGGAGCTCAAGCGCGCTTACCGCAAGCTGGCACGCGAACTGCACCCGGACGTCAACCCTGACGAGGCTGCGCAGGCCAAGTTCAAGGAGATCTCAACGGCCTACGAGGTCCTGACCGACCCGGAGAAGCGTCGCATCGTCGATCTCGGCGGAGACCCGCTCGAGTCCGGTGGCGGCGGAGGTGGTGGCTTCGGTGGCGGATTCGGAGGCGGTGGCCTCGGCGACGTCTTCGAAGCATTCTTCGGCGGCGGTGGCGGCGCAGGTCGTGGGCCGCGCGGTCGCGTTCAGCCCGGCGCCGACTCGTTGCTTCGCACCAAGCTGACCCTCGCAGAATGTGCGACGGGCGTCAGCAAGCACGTGACCGTCGAGACGGCCATTCTGTGCGACAGCTGCACCGGAGCCGGAACCAACGGCGACTCCAAGCCTGTCCGCTGTGAGACCTGCAACGGTGCCGGCGAAGTTCAGTCCATCCAGCGCTCGTTCCTCGGCCAGGTCATGACCTCGCGTCCCTGCCCGACGTGCCGCGGTGCCGGTGAGACCATCCCGGATCCCTGCCACAAGTGTGGCGGCGACGGCCGAGTTCGGGCCAAGCGCGACATCACGGTGAAGGTTCCGGCGGGCGTTGCCGGTGGCATGCGCATCCGTTTGACTGCGCAGGGTGAAGTCGGCCCAGGCGGCGGACACCCCGGCGACCTCTACGTCGAGATCGTCGAGCAGCAGCACGACGTCTTCGTTCGGGACGGTGAAGACCTGCACTGCACCATCCGTGTTCCCATGGTCGACGCAGCACTGGGTACCAGCGTCACCGTCGACACCATCATCGACGGCCCCAAGGAAATCACCATCGAGCCAGGCACCCAGCCCGGGCACGTTGCTGTTCTTCGCGGTCACGGTATGCCGAAACTGCGGTCGGGAGTGCGCGGCGACGTCCACGCTCACCTCGAGGTGGTCATCCCGAGCCGCCTCGATCACAAGCAGTCCAAGCTGCTCAAGGAATTCAAGCTGCTCCGCGATCGTGACGAGGCCGAGGTCGTTTCGACGACGTCGCAGAACAGCGGTGGTCTGTTCTCGCGTCTTCGCGAAGCATTCAGCGGCCGCTGACGGTGGCCGCAACGGTCTTCTTTCTCGACCCGGTTCCCGGCGTCGGTGAAATCGCAGTTCTGGACGGGCAGGAGGGTCGCCACGCGGCCACTGTCCGCCGGATCGGTGTCGGCGAGCGTTTGGTGTTGGCCGACGGCCGTGGCCGGGTAGCCGACGCCGAGGTGACGAGCGTCGGCAAGGATCGCCTCGAACTGTTGGTCAGCGACGTTCAGGTTCTCGAGCAGCCCAAGCCGTTGGTGACCCTGATTCAGGCACTGCCCAAGGCCGAGCGCTCCGAGTTGGCCGTCGAACTGGCCACCGAGGCTGGTATCGACGCCGTGATTCCGTGGCAGTCCCTGCGTTGTGTCGCCAAATGGGAAGGCCCGAAGCTCGCCAAGGGCGTCGCACGCTGGCGAAGTGCGGCAGTGTCTGCGGCGAAGCAGTCCAGACGCGCGTTCGTCCCGGAGATTTCGGATCTGCACAAGACGGCGGCGGTGATCGCGTTGGTTCGCGACGCCGTTGCCCGCGGCGCTGTGGTTGCGGTGCTTCACGAATCGGCGACGACGCCGTTGGCCGGCTTGCCGTTGGCGAGCGCGGACGAGGTATTTCTCGTTGTCGGTCCGGAAGGTGGGCTCGACGATTCGGAGATCAGTGCGTTGTCGGAGGCCGGGGCAACTCCGGTGCTTCTCGGGCCGACGGTCCTGCGCACGTCGACTGCCGGAGCCGTCGCTCTCGGCGCCATCGGAGTGCTGACCGATCGCTGGGGACCACGGCCACTGCACTGATCTTGTTGTGACTGCACTGACGTTGGTGTGATCCCGAGCTGAATCGGATCCGGCGCTCAGCGAAGTGTCAGATTTGCGCACTATCGTAAGGACGTCGGGGGTCGCCTTCGGCGTGAGTTGGTTCGGGGATTTCAGGAGGCCAGATGTTGTCACGTGCGCATATGCGAATTGCCGGAGCGGTGTGTGCCGCGGCGGCGATGATGCTGGTTGCGGGGTGCACCGTCTCCACCGGAGACAACCCGGGCTCTTCCGGTAATGCCGTCACCACCACACCGACCAGCGAGGCGCTCGTCACCGTCACTCCCGCCGACGGCGGAACCCCCGTGAGCCCCCTCGATCCCATCGAGGTCCAGGTCGCGAAGGGAACACTGACGACCGTCGCGCTGACCAATCCCGAAGGTAAGGAAGTCGCCGGTATCACGACGCCTGACAAGACGTCCTGGAAGCCGAGCGAACCACTCGGATACGGCAAGACCTACAAGCTTGTCGTCGATGCCGTCGACGCGAATGGTGTTGCCACGACCAAGAACACGACGCTGACCACCGTCGCGCCGAGTAATCAGACTCGCGCGTACATCAACACCACCGGTGGCGCCTCGATTTCGGACGGTGGCACGTACGGCGTCGGCACGGTCGTCGCCGTTCATTTCGACGAGTTGATCGGTGACAAAGCCGCGGCCGAGAAGTCTCTGGTGGTCACCACCAATCCGCCCGTACAAGGATCGTGGTACTGGGTCGACGGTCAGAACGTTCACTGGCGTCCGCAGAATTACTACGCACCAGGCACGACGGTCTCGGTGAACGCGAACATCTACGGCAAGCAACTCGGCAACGGATTGTACGGCCAACAGGACGACACCGTGTCCTTCAAGATCGGCGACTCCCACGTCTCGGTCGCCGACGACAACACCAAGATGGTGACCGTCTACGAAAACGGTCAGGTGATCAAGGAGATGCCGACCTCGATGGGAATGGGCGGCACCGAAACGATCGGCGGCACGACGCTCTCGTTCTGGACCCAGCCCGGCACGTACACCGTGATGGACAAGGCCAATCCCGTCATCATGGATTCGTCGACCTACGGTCTGCCGATCAACTCGCGCCTGGGCTACAAGGAATCCATCAACTGGGCCACCCGCATCAGCACGGACGGTATCTATCTTCACGAGTTGGAGAGCACCGTCTGGGCGCAGGGAAACACCGACACCTCGCACGGTTGCCTCAATCTCAGTGCGGCCAATGCCAAATGGTTCTTCGATTTCTCGCAGCCAGGAGATGTCGTCGAGATCAAGAACACCGGCGGGGCTCCGCTGGAGGTGTGGCAGAACGGCGACTGGACCCTCTCGTGGGCAGACTGGGCCGCAGGCAGCGCCCTCGCCTGAGATAGATTTCCTCGGTGCCTCGATTCAAGATTCCGTACGGCCGACACGAGCAACAGTTCGGGCATCTCTACGTTCCCGACGAGGCGGTTGACGGCCCGATCCCGATCGTCATGCAGATCCACGGCGGCTTCTGGAGCGGGCAGTACGGATTGAATCTGGGCACCGCATTTGCCGTCGAACTCGCGCGGCACGGCGTCGCAGTGTGGAACATCGAATACCGCCGCCTCGGGGCGGGCGGTGGTTGGCCGGAAATGTCCGCCGACGTGAAAACGGCGTACGACGAAATCCCCGGACTGGTTGCCGCGAAGTCCTCGGCCGAATTCGATCTGAATCAGATTCGCCTGCTCGGGCATTCGGCCGGCGGACATCTTGCAGTGTGGCTGGCGGGAGAGAAGGACACGTTCACCCGGCCTGAACGGGTAATCGCGCAGGCTGCCGCACTCGATCTGGCGTCGGCAGGCGAGCGTGGACGACGGATCAGCTTCATCGAGGATCTGTTCGGCGTTCCGTTCGAAGCGGACCCGGATCTGTATCGCAATGCGTCGCCACAGCATCGACTGCCGATCGGCGTTCCCGTTGTGTGCGTCACGGGTGCGGAGGATCTGCAGGTGCCGGCCAAGGTGAGCTCCCGGTATGCGAAGGCTGCCGAAGCGGCTGGTGATCCCGTGGCACTGCGTGTGATCGAGGGCGAAGGGCACGACGCATTTCTCTCACCCTCGACCGAGTCCTGGCGGGTCTCCCGCGAGTTGGTTCTCGCCGAAGACCCGCTGGCTCCGAGCACGTCAGACTGACACGGGGCCTTCTTGCACAGGGGCCTTCTTGCCCGGCAGGATGAACGCCACGACAACTGCCCCCACGAACAGTGCAAGGCCGCCCGCCCAGCTGGCCGCCGAAATCGCGTCGGCGTAGGCACTGCCGGCGGCGTCGAGCAACGGCGCTGCCTGAGCTGCAGCCAAGGGGTTGCCTGCCATCTCTTCGGCGACCAACGAAGCGCCGCCGACGGATTCTCCCGACACCTCCATCGCGTACGCGGCCTGTTGCGCCAGCTCACCCGTCAACTGTGGAACCTGCATAGCGCTGATGAATCCTGCGATCGAATCCTTGTAGCTCGCAGCGAGGATCGAGCCCAGGATCGCGATTCCCAGAGAGCCGCCGAGTTCGATGGCGGTGTCGTTGAGGCCACCAGCAGCGCCGAGATCGTCCTCGGAGAAGTTGTCCATGATGGCGTCGGTGGCCGGCGGTTCACTCAAGCCGATGCCCAGGCCGAGCAGGATCAGTGGGACAGCGAACATCCAGTAGCCCGAATCGCCGTCTACCTGCGTGAGAATCAGAACACCGACCGCGGCGACGACCATGCCGCCGACGATGGATGCCCGGACGCCGATCAGCGGAGTGATCCGGCCACTGACCACGGCGCCGATCGAAACGGCAATTGCCAAGGGCAGCAGACGAACACCGGTTTCGAGTGCGCCGTAGCCGAGGATGAACTGGAACTGCTGTGAGATGAAGTAGATGGCACCGAAGGCGGCCAGGAAGAGCAGAAGTACGGCGAGTGTCGCGCCGCCGACCATGCGCTGGCCGAGTTTGCGGACGTCGAGCAGTGGCTGCGGGTGACGCAGTTCCCAGACGACGAACGAGACGAGGCCGATCGCAGCGAGCATGGCGGCGCCGATGGGTCCGCCGGTCCACCCGAAGTGGAATCCGTTGATGATCGAGTACACGAGCGAGCCGATGGTGGCCACCGAGAGTGCTCCGCCGATCCAGTCGATCCGGCCCAGGTGCTCGGCCTTGCTCGGAGGCACCAGGATTACGGCGGCGACGGCAGCGACTGCGGCGATCGGGACGTTGATCAGGAAAGTGATGCTCCAGGAATGGCTGTCGAGAATCCATCCGGCCAACAGCGGGCCGAGGGCAATCGCCAGACCCGACGTCGCCGCCCACGCCGCGATGGCGCGTGATCGCTCCGCCTTGGGAAAGGTCGCGACCAGAAGCGAAAGCGTCGCGGGCATGATGATCGCGGCGCCGACGCCCATGATCATTCGTGCGGCGATGACGGCGTTGGTGGTGTCCGCGATACTGCCGAAGACGGCGCCGCCGGCGAACACGGCGAGTCCGGCCAGAAGCGCTCCGCGGCGACTGTACTTGTCACCGATCACGCCGAACAGCAACATCAGCGCGGCGTAGGGGACTGTGTAGCCGTCGATGACCCATTGCAGTTGCGTGCTGGTGAGCCCGAGGTCCCTGGTCATGTCCGGCGCCGCGACGATCAACGCGGTATTCGCCATCACGACGATCAGCAAACTCAGGCATAACACCCCGAGCGCGGCCCACCGCCGTGAGTACGGCTGGTCCATCTCCGAGACAGGTTTGCTCATGAGTGTCGTCATGACGCGACTCCGTTCCTGATGATCGAAGAGACTCCTCGATCTATTTGCACACTGATGTGTAAGTTAATAACTTGCACACCGATGTGCAACTATGATTGACCTAGATCACAGTTGGGCAGTCGAAAGAGGTGGAACGCGCGTTGACGCATTCGGGCACAGTCGTTTCGGGAACTGCCGAATCGGGCGGAAGGCAGCGTCGTAGTCAGGCCGCGGCGAATCGCAATCGCATCATCGAGGCGGCGATCACGGCGTTCGCTGCTGATCCGGATGCGAGCATGGACGACGTCGCAAAGGCTGCCGGTGTGGTCAGACGAACCGTGTACGCGCATTTCGACAGCCGTGAGGCGCTGATCAACGGCATCGTGGACGAGGCGTCGACCGATCTCGTTGCTGCGCTGAGCCAAGCCGGTGAGCCGCCCGAGCGCCCCGATCTGGCGACTGCCGTACTGGCATTGCTGTCATGGCCGGTCGGTGATCGATTCCGGATGCTGCTCAGTTTTGCCCGCAAAGAGTTGGGGGAGCAGCGGATTCTCGATTTGATGGAGCCCGCGCGCGCCGTGAGTGTCAGCGTCGTCGAGCGAGGTCAGCGTGACGGCACCTTCTCGACATACCTGCCGGCCGAGACTCTGGTAGCGATGACCGAGGCGATCACGATCACGTTGTTCGATCAGGCCAACAGTGGGCTCATCACCGACTCTGGCGAATCCTTTGCCGCCGTATGCCTGGTCATCGCGGGTATCAGTCCGGACAGAAGCGCCGAGGTCGTCGCCGAAGCGTCGGAATGGATCCGAGAATCGCTGCCGTCCGGTCGCCGCGAGGATTAGGCCGGGACGATTAACAAGTGGGCCGTGTCCGACTCTGGCGCTAGACTTCGAAGTATCGAGGCTCACGAGTCGAGTGGGCTGATCGGACCAGAAAGCAGGCCATATTCACCACGTGAGTGAACACAGTGAACTCGACGGGAACCGTGTAACCACCATCACCGATCGCGCTCTGCCCGCAGAGCGCACCGTCCGTTCGAGTATGGATCTGGCGCCGGAGACCGTGCGCCAGATCCTGGGGGCGACGGACGAGAATCTCACCGCGATCGAACGTGAGCTTCGTGCCGACATTCACGTACGTGGCGGAACTGTCTCCTTGTCGGGGACGGCTGCAGACGTTGCGCTGGCAGAACGTGTGTTCAGTGAATTGGCGTCGCTGGCCGGTCGGGGGCAACCCATCGCACCGGATGCTGTTCGACGAACCATCGGCATGCTCACCAACGAGGTCGGCGAGTCTCCGGCCGAGGTGCTCTCCCTCGACATTCTTTCGCGTCGGGGCAAGACGATTCGGCCCAAGACCCTCAACCAGAAACGCTACGTCGACGCCATCGACGAGAACACCATTGTGTTCGGAGTCGGCCCGGCCGGCACCGGCAAGACCTACCTCGCCATGGCCAAGGCCGTTCAGGCGTTGCAGGCCAAGCAGGTCTCTCGGATCATCTTGACCAGGCCGGCAGTCGAGGCAGGCGAGCGACTGGGCTTTCTGCCCGGCACGCTGCACGAGAAGATCGATCCGTATCTGCGCCCGCTGCACGACGCATTGCACGACATGATGGATCCCGAGGCGATTCCGAAGTTGATGCAGGCCGGAGTCATCGAGGTCGCTCCGCTCGCTTACATGCGCGGCCGGACGCTCAACGATGCCTTCATCATCTTGGACGAAGCGCAGAACACCACGGCCGAGCAGATGAAGATGTTCCTGACCCGTCTCGGGTTCGGTTCCAAGATCGTGGTCACCGGAGACGTGACCCAGGTCGATCTACCTGGTGGGGCCCGTTCGGGTCTGCGTGCGGCATCCGAAATCCTCACCGGGATCGACGATATTCATTTCGCCACCCTCGACAGCAGTGACGTCGTACGTCATCGGCTGGTCTCCCACATCGTCGACGCTTACGAGCGTCACGAATCGGATCGGTCCGGCGAGTTGGCCGTCGGAAACCGGGCGCAGCGCCGCGCTGCACATGCTCATTCACCGCGACGGTAGGCTGATCGACGCATCAACCCCTACTTTTCCCAGGAAAGAGCGTCGCACATGAGCATCGAGGTCTCGAACGAATCGGGCATGGACATCTCCGAACCGGAGTTGATCAGCGTTGCCCGTTTCGTGATCGCTCGGATGGATGTCCATCCGGCGGCCGAGCTGTCGATGGTTCTCGTCGACTCCGCGACGATGGCGGATCTGCACGTTCGCTGGATGGACCTGCCGGGCCCGACCGACGTCATGTCGTTCCCGATGGACGAACTCGAGCCGGGTGGCCGTCCTGATTCCCCGGAGCCGGGACCGTCGATGCTCGGCGACATCGTGTTGTGTCCGTCTTTTGCCGCGGATCAGGCTGACAAGGCCGGGCATTCACTGGCCCACGAACTTGCCCTCCTGACCGTCCACGGTGTGTTGCACCTCCTCGGCTACGACCACGCGGAGCCGGAAGAGGAGAAGGAGATGTTCGGCTTGCAGAACAGCCTCCTCGAAGAGTGGTACGAAGACCTTCGCCGTATCGACCGCGAAGCAGCACTGGCCGAACGCGATCAGAAGCTGCTCGGCAAGACCGGTTTCGTCGACGGAGTGGACCGATAACAGGCATCCGGGGGTTCTGTAGTGAGTAGCGCCATAGCGCTCTTTGTTCTGGCGATTGCTCTTGTCCCGGTCGGTGGTGTCTTCGCGGCCGTCGACTCGGCGCTCAACACCATTTCGTCGGCGCGCATCGACGAGATGGCAAAGGAAGAGCGAGCCGGCGCCGCGCGCGTGCAGCGCATTCTGACCGATCGTCCGCGATACGTGAATCTGATGGTCCTGCTTCGCATTTTGTGCGAGATCACGGCCACCGTCGTACTCGTGGGCGGTCTGATCGACATCCTCTCGTTGGGCTGGGCGCTGACCGTCACCGCGGTGATCATGGTTCTCGTCTCGTACGTGGTCATCGGCGTCGGACCGAGAACGCTTGGGCGCCAACATGCGTACTCCATCGCGATGGCCGCGTCGTTGCCACTGCTGTGGATCGGTGTTCTGCTCGGGCCGATCAGTCGCGTCCTGATCCTCGTGGGTAACGCCTTGACCCCGGGTAAGGGCTTCCGCAACGGTCCGTTCGCTTCGGAAATCGAGTTGCGTGAACTCGTGGACATGGCGCAGGAACGCGGTGTCGTCGCCGACGAAGAACGCCGAATGATCCAGTCCGTCTTCGAACTCGGAGACACGTCGGCACGCGAGGTGATGGTGCCTCGCACCGACATGGTGTGGATCGAAAATGACAAGAATGCCGGACAGGCGACGTCGTTGGCCGTGCGCAGTGGTCACTCGCGCTTGCCGGTCATCGGGGAGAACGTCGACGACGTGCTCGGTGTCGTCTACCTCAAGGATCTGGTCAAGCAGACCTACCACCTGCCCGACGGCGGCCGGAACGTCAACGTCTGCGACGTCATGCGGCCGGCGGTCTTCGTTCCCGACTCGAAGCCACTCGACAGCTTGCTGGCCGAGATGCAGCGCGACCGCAATCACATGGCGATCCTCGTCGACGAATACGGCGGAATTGCCGGGCTGGTCACGATCGAGGACGTCATCGAAGAGATCGTCGGTGAGATCGCCGACGAGTACGACGAGGACGAGACGCCGCCCATCGAGGATCTCGGTGACGGAATGTTCCGCGTATCCGCGAGACTTCCCATCGAAGACCTCGGCGAATTGTTCGATCTCGAACTCGAACTCGACGAGGTGGAGACCGTCGGCGGGCTGATCGGATACGTACTCGGCCGAGTTCCGCTTCCTGGTTCCGAGGTGGAATACGACGGTTTGATCCTGCGCGGTGAGGGAACCAATACGGGCCGAGGCCGGGTACGCATCAGCACGGTGTTCGTGCAGCGCATCCCGCGGTCCGAAGACGAAGAGACAGAAGACACCGATGACTGAGCGAGTGTTCAGCGAGGAGCAGTTATGAGCAAGAACGAATTCCGGTCAGGCTTCGTGTGTTTCGTGGGCCGACCCAATACGGGTAAGTCCACGCTGACCAATGCGTTGGTCGGCAGCAAGATCGCGATCACGTCCTCGCGCCCGCAGACGACGCGCCATACGATTCGTGGCATCGTTCACCGCGAGCATGCGCAGCTGATCCTGGTGGACACCCCTGGACTGCACAAGCCGCGCACATTGCTCGGGCAGCGCCTCAACGACCTGGTTCGCGACACGTACTCCGAGGTCGACGTCATCTGCCTGTGCATCCCGGCCGACGAGGCCATCGGGCCCGGAGACCGCTGGATCGTGCAGCAGATCCGTCAGATGGCGCCCAAGACCAAGCTGGTCGGCATCGTCACCAAGATCGACAAGGTCAGCCGCGACGCCGTCGGAAAGCAGTTGCTTGCGCTGTCCACCTTGCTCGGTCCCGAATCCGAGGTCGTTCCGGTGTCCGCGAAGTCGGGCGAACAGGTCGAGATCCTGGTCGACGTCCTCGCCGGTCTGATGGACGAGGGCCCGGCCTTCTACCCGGACGGTGAATTGACGGACGAGCCCGAAGAGGTGCTCATGGCCGAACTCATCCGTGAGGCTGCGCTCGAGGGTCTCGGTGAGGAATTGCCGCACTCCCTGGCCGTGGTGATCGAGGAGGTCATCCCGCGCGAAGGACGCACCGAGAAGCAGGGCGAGATGCTGGACGTCCACGCGTTGCTCTACGTCGAGCGGCCCAGCCAGAAGGGCATCGTCATCGGTAAGGGCGGAGCGCGTCTGCGGGAAGTCGGTACCAGTGCGCGCCTGCAGATCGAGAAGCTGCTCGGTGTGCGGATCTTCCTGGAGTTGCACGTCAAGGTCGCCAAGGACTGGCAGCGCGACCCGAAGCAGCTCGGCCGGCTGGGCTTCTAGGGCCTCCGGCCCCGTGAGCGGTTAGGGAGTCCAGGGACTGCCTAACCACTCACAGGGGCCGGAGGACCCTGAGGATCGCCGCGCCGATGTCCTGCTCGTCGACGCCGGTGGCCAGGCGTCGGAGTTGGAGTCCAGTGATGACGGCGACGAGCGTCGATGCAATCGATTCGGGATCCGGTACGCCGAGTGCCGTCAGAATCGTGACGGTCAAATCGTCGTAGGCGGCAAAGCATTCGACCGCCACTTCATGGAGTTCGTGGTCGCGGCCGGCGGCGATGTACATCTCGAACGGAGCGATTCGCTCGGCCGAGAACGAAAGATCTCGCGTCACCTTCTCAGCTATTGCCGCGGCATCCTCGACGCTGAGACCTTTGTCGCGGTACTCCTCGGCCAAGGCGCGCAGGCGCGTCGTCTCGTCTGTCACGAAACGAGACAGAGCAGCGCGGAGCATGTCCGACTGGCTCGCGAAGTGATACGTGATCGATCCGAGTGAGACGCCGGCCTGCGCGGCGATGCGCCGGTTGCTCACACCCGGGATGCCGTCGGTACCGACGACGTGCAGAACGGCGTCGAGTATTCGCTCGCGAACGTCCCGGTTACTCATCGGGTCACCACCACGGCTCGGGTCGGACCTGATCCCAACGCAGGACCGATTCCAATTGTGAAGCAAGGGAGACCAACAGAGGTTCGGTGTTCTCGTTGCCCATCAACTGCGCACCGATGGGCAGGCCGGCCTTGCTGAATCCGGCCGGCACGTTGACCGAGGGCCAGCCGAGGACGTTCCACGGCCACGCGTACGGGCAGGCGCCGGTCATGACCTTGTCAGTGTCCCAACCACCGATGCCGTCGATCGCGGTCGCCTTGATCGGTGGAGTTGCCGTCGTGGGTGCCAGGACGACGTCGTAGGTGTCGAAGATCGCTCCGATCCGCTTTCGCATCCGCGGTTCGGCCGCGCGGGCCGCGCGCAGTGGCGCACCACGAAGTAGCTTGCCGTTCTGTGCATTTCCGCGTGTTCGGGCATCGACCAGTGTCGGGTCGGGAACGCGTCCGAGCCAGTCGTGGACCCCGACGAGTGAGCGGGGCAGAAAGTTCAGGCCGAAGATCAGGCCGTATGCGGGATCGTCGACGACGACGTGGTGTCCGAGTTCCCGCAGCGTGTCGGCGATCGAATGCACGGCCAGGCGCACTTCCGGGTCCAGCTTCACAGGAGTGGCGGTGAACGGATTACGAAGGGAAAGAGCGATTTTCAGCTTTCCGGGGTCGCGTCCCACCGCGTCGCTGACGGTGACCGGTGTCGGCTTGTGGAGATCGCCGTCGTGGTTGCCGGCAGCGACGTCGAGCAGCAGTGCCGCGTCGGCGACGGTGCGAGCGAGCGGGCCGTTGACCGTCAGGCCGTAGAAGGCTTCGGCGTCGGGCCAGGTGGAGATGCGCCCGCGCTGCGGCTTGATTCCGACGAGGTTGGTCCAGGCCGCGGGGATTCGGATGGAACCGGCTCCATCGGAACCGATTCCGGCGCTGACTAATCCGGCAGCGACGGCCGCCGCGGTGCCGCCCGACGATCCGCCTGGAGTGTGGTGACGCGACCACGGATTGCGCGTGTAACCGAAGGCTGAACCGCTCGTGAGCGGCCACTGGCCCAGTTCCGGGCTGTTGGTCTTGCCCACGATTACTGCGCCGGCGTCGCGGAGGCGTCGAACCATCTCCGAGTCCTCGGTCTTGGCCGGGAAATCGCCAGGGCAACCGAAGGCGGTGGGTTCGCCGGTGATGTCGACATCGTCCTTCACTGCGATCGGCACGCCGAGAAGAGGTAGGCGCTCGCCGAGTGCGAGACGCCTGTCGGACTCGGCAGCTTCTTCGAGTGCCTTCTCGCGCCGCACGATCTTGAACGCATTGAGGTGAGGCTGAGTGGCCTCGATCCGGCTCAGCGTTGCCTCCGTGGCCGCGACGGACGAGGTAGCACCCGAAGCCAGACTCGCAACCTGGTCGACAAGGCCGGGGGCGAGATCGTGGTCGGTTCGAGAAGTCATCAGGTTCCCTTCGCAAAACTGTTCGTTCGAACGAACAGTAACTTGTTTCAGTATTAGCGAACTTGGGTTCCGCGTCAAGATCGCGTCAAGACGCCAGGTCAGTGCGTAAGTGGATCGTCAGAGACACGGAATCGGCCTCTCTGGAGGTCGAAGCTGAGAGAGCGCATCCGGTCGAGGGCGACCGAGCGTCATGGCTGCGATGCACAGCAGCACGGCAAAAGATTTCGAAGAGGGAAGCTCATGGCCGATCTGGCCTACGTTGCTCTGATTCTCGGTGGTTTTCTCGTGTGCGCGCTGGTGCTGCGCGCCCTACAGGCGAGCGCTCCCAAATGACGGTTGCCGGTGTGGTCAGCGTGGTTCTGATCGCCGTCGCCGCGGCATTGGTCATTTATCTGCTCGTTGCACTCGTAGATCCTGAGAGGTTCTGATGTCGCCCGCTCTTGCAGCCGGCCTGCAGATCGCTTTTGTCCTCGCCGTTCTGGCAATTGCCTACGTTCCGGTGGGCGACTACATGGCACGCGTTTACACGTCGACGCGAGATCTGCGGGTCGAGAGTGTGATCTACCGCGTCGGCCGGATCGACTCGCGGGCCGAGCAGACGTGGTACGGCTACGCCGCAAGCGTTCTCGGATTCTCGTTGGCGAGCGCATTGTTCTTGTACTTTCTCCAACGGATTCAGGGTGTACTACCGCTGAGTGACGGACTGTCCGGCGTCAGCCCTGCCGTTGCCTTCAACACCGCGATTTCCTTTGTGGCGAACACGAACTGGCAGTCGTACACACCGGAAACGACGATGAGCAACTTCGTTCAGCCCGTCGGCCTGGCGGTGCAGAACTTCGTCTCTGCCGCAGTCGGGATGGCGGTGGCCATCGCATTGGTTCGTGGCTTCATTCGGGTTGCCCGGGGCGGCGAAATCGGCAACTTCTGGGTCGATCTGACGCGTGGTTCTCTGCGCATCCTCCTCCCGTTCTCCTTCGTGATCGCCCTGATCCTGTTGAGCCAGGGAGTGATCCAGTCGTTCCACAGCGGTTTCGCCTCCACCGGCCTCGACGGCAATGCGGTGACCAATGCACTAGCTCCCGTCGCGTCCCAGGAAGCGATCAAGGAACTCGGCACGAACGGCGGCGGGATCTTGGCTGCCAACTCGGCGCACCCGTTCGAGAACCCCACCCCGCTGAGCAATATCGTCGAGATTCTGGCGATCCTGTTGATTCCGGTCTGCCTCACACGAACATTCGGAACTCTCGTCGGTGATCGTAGGCAAGGCCTCACCCTGCTCGCAGTGATGGGAATCCTGTGGAGCGGACTGCTCGCGGTGACGCTCGCTGCCGAATCCGGCGCACGCGGTGTTGCCGCCACAGCAGCTGGTTCGATGATGGAGGGCAAGGAAGTTCGCTTCGGAATCCCCGGATCGGCATTGTTCGCGGTGGCGACCACGGGAACGTCGACGGGTGCGGTGAACTCGGCCCACGACAGCATGTCGCCCCTCGGCGGCGGCGCGGTCCTGCTCAACATGTTGCTCGGCGAAATCGCGCCGGGCGGAGTCGGAACCGGCCTCTACGGGATTCTTGTGCTGGCGCTGATCGCAGTGTTCGTCGGCGGACTGTTGGTCGGTCGCACGCCCGAATACCTCGGCAAGAAGTTGGGCCGACGCGAGATAACCCTTGCGGCGCTGTCGATCCTGGTCATGCCCGCACTGGTCCTGATCGGTACCGCCATCACCGTGATCCTTGGTTCGACCACCGGTTATCAAGGCAACGGGGGAGATCCGGGCACGCCGGGATCGATCCACGGGTTCAGCGAGGTGCTCTACGCTTTCGCTTCCGCCTCGAACAACAACGGCAGCGCGTTCGGCGGTCTGACCGTCACTAGCGACTGGTTCCAGTCGTCCCTCGGAATCTGCATGCTCCTAGGCCGATTCCTGCCGATCATCTTCGTTCTCGCTCTGGCCGGTGCGCTGGCCTCTCAGAAGAAGGTGGCGCCGACGGCCGGCACCCTCCCCACATCCGGTCCGATGTTCACCGGCCTGTTGACCGGAACCGTCGTTCTTGTTGCTGCACTTACATTCTTCCCGGCCCTCGCGCTGGGCCCGCTAGCGGAGGCTCTTCAATGACCGTGCGTATCAGTGAGAAACCCGTGGTAGCGAAAGACGCTGCCGACAAGGTTGATCCAGGGCAGTCCCGTCAAGTACACGCAGGCGTATTCAACCCGCGGCAGATGATCACCGCGTTGCCGGGGGCCGTACGCAAACTCGATCCACGCCACTTGGCGCGTAACCCGGTCATGTTCGTGGTGTTCGTCGGTTCCGTCATCACCACCGTCATGGCGATCGCCGATCCCTCGGTGTTCTCCTGGGTGATCACCCTGTGGCTCTGGTTCACGGTGATCTTCGCGAACCTCGCCGAATCCGTGGCCGAAGGGCGAGGCAAGGCTCAGGCGGCCAGCCTGCGCAAGGTCAAGCAGGACACCACAGCACATCGGATCACGATGAGCGGCGCGATCGAATCGGTTTCCGGCACCGAACTGGTGGTCGGCGACCGGGTGATCGTGGTTGCCGGCGAGGTCATCCCCGGCGACGGCGACGTGGTCGAAGGTATTGCCTCCGTGGATGAATCGGCGATCACCGGTGAATCCGCCCCGGTAGTCCGTGAATCCGGTGGCGACCGCTGCGCCGTCACCGGTGGTACGACGGTTCTCTCCGACCGGATCGTCGTGGAAATCACCGCAGCACCGGGCAGTTCGTTCGTGGACCGGATGATCGCGCTCGTCGAAGGCGCCTCGCGTCAGAAGACACCCAACGAGATTGCGCTCAACATCCTGCTCGCGTCGTTGACGGTCATCTTCCTCCTCGCCGTCGTAGCCATCGGCCCGATGGGCTTGTACGCGGGGCACGAGCAGGATCCGATCAAGCTGATCGCACTCCTCGTCTGCCTGATCCCGACGACCATCGGAGCGCTGCTCTCGGCAATCGGTATCGCGGGCATGGACCGCCTCGTCCAGCGCAACGTTCTCGCGATGTCGGGGCGTGCCGTGGAAGCTGCGGGCGACATCGACACCCTGTTGATGGACAAGACCGGAACCATCACCTTCGGCAACCGCCGGGCGACCGCGCTCCACCCGGCACCCGGCGTATCCGCCGACGATCTTGCTGCGGCAGCGCGCTTGTCGAGCCTGGCTGACGGAACTCCCGAGGGACGGAGCATCGTCGAGTTGTGCGCAGCAGAGTTCTCTCTCGCGGCCGAACCGACGCTCGACGAGGAACGCGCCGAGTTCGTTCCCTTCACGGCACAAACGCGGATGAGCGGACTCGACCACTCCGGACGCCAAATCCGAAAGGGTGCAGCAGATGCGGTGATGCACTGGGTCGTCAGTGGCGGTGGACATGCAGAGACCGCGGTGACCGATACCGTGAACGACATCGCCCAAGCCGGCGGAACACCACTGGTAGTTGCCGTCAAGCACGGTGAGAGCACCTCGATCCTCGGCGTGATCGCGTTGTCCGACGTCGTCAAGCCGGGAATGGCTGACAGGTTCGCCGAACTCCGGGCGATGGGTATTCGCACGATCATGATCACCGGCGACAATCCGTTGACTGCGAAGGCGATTGCCGATGAGGCGGGCGTCGACGACTTCATGGCGGAGGCCACCCCGGAAGACAAACTGGCCCTGATCCGGAAGGAGCAGGAAGGCGGACGTCTCGTCGCGATGACCGGTGACGGGACCAATGATGCGCCCGCCCTTGCCCAGGCGGATGTCGGGGTCGCGATGAACACGGGAACCTCGGCAGCCAAAGAGGCCGGGAACATGGTCGATCTCGATTCCGATCCCACCAAGTTGATCGAGGTAGTGGAAATCGGCAAGCAATTGCTGATCACCCGCGGCGCCTTGACCACATTCTCGTTGGCGAACGACCTGGCGAAATACTTCGCAATCCTGCCGGCATTGTTCAGCGGCATCTACCCGCAGCTGGACGCGTTGAACATCATGCGGCTCGCCACCCCCGAATCGGCGATCGTCTCGGCCGTGATCTTCAACGCCTTGGTGATCATCGGGTTGATTCCGTTGGCGCTCAAGGGTGTTCGATACCGACCGTCGACAGCATCGCAGTTGCTCGGACGTAACCTGCTCGTCTACGGTCTCGGCGGTGTGATCACACCGTTCGTCGGTATCTGGTTGATCGATCTCGTCGTGCGTTTGATTCCTGGAATTGGGTGACCTGACATGCGTTTCACTATCGGTTTTGCCAAACAGGTATGGGCGGGTTTGCTCGTATTACTTGCACTCACGGTCGTTCTCGGTGTGATCTATCCCGCCGCGGTGTGGGGGGTCAGCCGGATCAGCTCCGGATCTGCCGAAGGCTCACCGGTCACTGATGCCGCCGGTTGCGTGGTCGGCAGTGCCTGGGTGGGTGTTGATCCGCAGGTTGCCGAAGGGCAGCAGGACCCGTTCTTCCACAACCGCGTTGTCGGATCCGTTTCGGACGAGGATCCTTTTGCCACCGGTGATCCCGCTGCGGCACTGCCGTCCAACCAGGGGCCGAGCAGCGAGATTCTGGCCGGATTCATCATCGAGCGCCGGGCAGCCATCGCGGCACGTGAGGGCGTCGACCCGGCATCGGTTCCCGTCGACGCAGTCACCGGTTCGGGCTCGGGTATCGATCCCCACATCAGTCCGGCGTACGCCGAGCTGCAGGTCGCGAGGGTGGCGGCGAACAACGGCATCTCGGAAGACCAGGTGCGGGACTTGGTGGCTGAGCACACCGACGGTCGGCAACTCGGATTTCTCGGAGCCGAGCGAGTCAACGTCCTGGAATTGAACCTGGCACTCGGATTGACGGCACCTACGTGTGCTGCGCCGACGACTGGTGGATGATTGTCACGTGAGTTCTTCGGAGAAGGTCGGTCAATCTTTCGGTAGGGCACGCAAACGTGGTGAATTGCGTATCTACCTCGGCGCTGCCCCCGGCGTCGGAAAGACCTTCGCGATGCTCGGTGAGGCTCATCGACGTCGAGATCGTGGCTGTGACGTGGTCGCGGCCGTTGTGGAGACACACGGCCGCGCCCGCACGGCGGCGCAGATCGGTGACCTCGAGATCATTCCGCCGAAGCTGGTGGACTATCGCGGAACACGGATGCCGGAACTGGACGTCGAGGCCGTGTTGGCTCGGCGGCCGGCCCTTGTCCTCGTGGACGAGTTGGCACACACCAACACGCCGGGGAGTAAGAATCACAAGCGCTGGCAGGACGTGCAGGAACTGCTCGAAGCCGGGATCGACGTCCTGTCCACGGTCAACGTGCAACACCTCGAAAGCCTCAACGACGTTGTCGCGCACATCACCGGCGTGGTTCAGCAGGAGACGGTTCCGGACGCGATAGTGCGTAGTGCGGCGCAGGTCGAGCTGGTCGACATCACTCCGGAGGCGCTGCGCCGCAGACTTTCTCACGGCAACGTATATTCGCCGGAGCGTGTCGATGCGGCATTGGGTAACTACTTCAGACGCGGAAACCTCACGGCGCTACGCGAACTGGCTCTACTGTGGGTGGCCGATCAGGTGGACGCCGCCCTGGCGAAGTACCGGGCCGAGAACAAGATCACCGATACCTGGGAGGCTCGCGAGCGTGTCGTCGTTGCCGTGACCGGGGGACCGGAGTCGGAAACGCTGGTACGACGCGCATCCCGTATCGCGTCGAAATCGAGTGCCGAGCTGATGGTGGTCCACGTCGTGCGCGGTGACGGACTCACCGGCGTCTCGGCTCCGGAGATGGGCAAGGTGCGCGCGTTGGCCGTCGGGGTCGGCGCCACGCTTCACACCGTTGTCGGTGACGACGTACCGTCGACGCTTCTCGAATTCGCCCGCGAGGAGAACGCCACACAGTTGGTTCTGGGAACGTCTCGACGTTCTCGGCTGGCGCGCATCCTCGACGAGGGGATCGGCGCCGCGGTGGTTCAGCAGTCCGGCGGCATCGACGTTCACATGGTCACCCATGAGGAAACGACCGTCCGTCGGCGGATCTCGTTGTTCGGCCGATCCGAGTACCGCTTGCTGTCGTGGATTGCGGCAGTGGTGGTTCCGACGGCCGCAGCCGGACTCATGGGTCTGATCGACCGGATCTCCGGCGTGCAGGGTGAAAACGCGTTGTTCTTCGTGGTGGTGGTTCTGGTCGCGCTGCTCGGTGGTGTCGGGCCGGCAATGCTGTCTGCTCTGCTATCGGGACTGCTGCTCAATTACTTCTTCACCGACCCCAGGTACAGCTTCACGATCGCCGAACCCGACAACTTCATCACGACGGTGGTGCTGCTGATAGTGGCTGTGGCAGTGGCCGTTCTGGTGGACGCGGCTGCCAAAAAGGCTCGGGAAGCGAAGCGTGCTTCGGAGGAAGCGGAACTTCTGACACTGTTTGCGGGGTCGGTTCTCCGCGGTGCTGACCTGTCCACGCTGCTCGAGAAAGCTCGCGAAATCTACCGTCAACGTGGGGTTTCGGTGGTGCATCATGAGGATGGCGTAGTCGCGGCCGTGGGTGCAGAACCGCCGGCACGTGAAGCTGACGCGGATTCCGTATGCGAGGTGAACGACGGCGAATACGCACTGATGCTGTCGGGGCCGGAGTTGAGTGCGCGTGATCGTCGGGTGTTGACCGTTGTCGCGCACCAGGCGGTCGGCATGATCCGTCAGGACAAGCTCACGGTCGAAGCGAGCAAGGCGGCTGCATTGACCGAGGCTGATCAACTGCGCCGAGCATTGCTTTCGGCTGTGAGCCATGACCTTCGGACACCGCTTGCCGGCGTGAAGGCTGCTGTGTCGAGCTTGCGCAGCGACGACATCGAGTTCTCACCTGAGGACACGGCAGAACTACTGGCCACCATCGAGGAGTCTGCGGATCAGTTGACCGCGCTGGTCGGCAACCTTCTTGATTCGTCCAGACTGGCTGCGGGAGTGGTCAAGCCGACGTTGCGGGCGGTGTACCTCGACGAAGTTGTTCACCGGGCGTTGCTTGGATTAGGCATCGGCGGCCGGTCGGACTCCCGGTCCAACAGTGTGATCGTCGACGTGGGTACTGTTGCCGTGCAGGCCGATCAGGGTTTGCTCGAGAGAGTGATCGCCAACCTCGTCGACAACGCATTGCGGTACGGCGGCACAACACCGGTGCGAGTGGGAGCAGCACGCGTCGGAGACCGCACCGTCATCACCGTCGCAGATACCGGCCCCGGTGTACCCCGTGGTGAAGCCGAATCGATGTTCGAGCCGTTTCAGCGAATGGGGGATCGCGACAACACGGGCGGAGTGGGCCTCGGGCTGTCCGTGGTGCGCGGATTTGTCGACGCGATGGGCGGAACGGTCAGTGCCACCGACACTCCGGGCGGTGGGTTGACGATGATGGTCGAACTGGCCGGTGCAGGAACGAATGGAAGCGAGTCATGAGCCGGATACTGGTTGTCGACGACGAACCGCAGATCTTGCGGGCACTACGCATCAACCTCACTGTGCGTGGATATGACGTGGTGACGGCGTCCACCGGAGCAGGGGCCTTGCGCGCTGCAGCGGAACGGCCGCCGGACGTGGTGATTCTCGATCTCGGACTGCCGGACATGGACGGCACCGAAGTACTTGCAGGCCTGCGTGGCTGGTGCACGGCGCCGGTCATCGTGCTGTCGGCGCGCACGGACTCCGCGGACAAGGTCGAGGCCCTCGATGCCGGTGCCGACGATTACGTCACCAAGCCCTTCGGGATGGACGAGTTTCTGGCCCGCGTGCGCGCAGCGGCGAGGCGTGGAACCTCGGCGGCCGACACCTCGGAACCGTCGGTCGAGACCGCGTCGTTCACGGTGGACTTGGCTGCCAAAACGGTGAGTCGGCGCGGTGAACAGGTGCACCTGACTCCGACCGAGTGGGGCATGCTCGAGATGCTTGTGCGCAACCGCGGAAAGCTGGTCGGGCAGAAGGAATTGCTTCGGGAGGTGTGGGGACCGGCTTACGACACCGAGACTCACTATCTGCGTGTCTACCTGGCTCAACTTCGTCGCAAGCTCGAGGACGACCCGGCCAACCCCAAGCATCTGATCACCGAGGCGGGGATGGGTTATCGATTCGTGGTGTGAGAAACCAGGTGTGAGAAACCAGGTCAGATCATCACCACCAATTTGCCACGAGCCGTACCGGCTTCCATCTTGGCATGCGCTTGCGCGATGTCCTCGAATGCGAACACCTCGTCGATCGGTACCACCGCCTCGCCTGACGCCACAGCGGAGAGGAAGTCTTGCAGTACGTCGGCAGGCAGGTCGGACGCGTCCCCGCCGTACGAGGTCAATCGCACTCCGCGTGGAATGTAGTCGATCGGATAGAAGTCCTTGACTGTCCACTCGTTGGACAACATGCCCGTGAAACACACGGTCCCGTGAACGCGAGTGGCGCGCAACGTGTCGGGAAGTGTTGGTGTTCCGACTAATTCGAGAGCCAGATCAACACCGTTCGGGAAAATGTCTCGCACCTGGCCTGCCACGGCACCGTCGTCGAGGACAACGTGGTCGACCCCGATCGCGGTCAACGATGACGTCTTGCTCGCATCGCGGGTGGTCGCAAGGACCGTGAGCCCCCACTGCTTCGCCAGGACTGCGGTTGCCATGCCGACCGAGGAGGTTCCGCCTCGAATCAGTAGGGACTGACCGGATTTCGCATCCAGTCCCACCGTCAGAGAGCCGTACGACGTCTGCAGCATCTCGGGAACAGCTCCCACTGTCGACCAGTCCAGGTTGCTGGAGAAGGGAACGACCTGGCTGACGGGAACGCACGTGTACTCGGCATATCCGCCGTCGAAGACTCGACCCATCCCGCCCATCATGGCGGCGACCTGCTGCCCTTCGGTCAACTCCCCGCCGGGGCAGTTCACCACTTCGCCGACGGCCTCGATGCCCAGCACCCTCGGGAACGTCACGCCTTCGGCGAGGCCGAGCCTGGTGTGCAGTTCGGATCGATTGAGGCCGAAGGCCTTCACACGGACCAGTACCCAGCCGGTGGTAGGCGCCGGTATGGGAATCTCCTTGATCGTCAATGCTTCTGGCGGGCCGGGGGCGTCGAGCACGATTGCGCGCATTGTGTCGGTCATGCTTTCTCCTTGGTGATGAGTGTCAGTCGGCGGTTGGCTTCGCGCAGCGTGGCCAGTGTGGCGCCGAACCGATCGAGAGCCTCGGGCGTCAGCACGGAACCGAGACGGCGTGCCAGTTCGTCGTCGAACGTGGCCTTCGCCCCCTGCAACAGGCCAATGCCGTCGGGGGTCAACGCGATGAGTGAGGATCGTTTGTCGGCGGGATTGGATTGTCGACGGCAGTGCCCCGAGGACTCGATCCGATCCACCAATTTGCTCGTGCCACCGACGGTGATCGCGAGGGCTTCGGCAATGTCGAAGACCCGACAGGAACCTAGCCTGTCGATGATCTGCATCGGCTCGAATCGACTCAGTGGCAGGTCGTGCTCGATTCGGAGTCGCTGGTCGACGGCCGTCCACAGTTCGGTTTCGAAGCGGACGAGGTTGTCGAAGTGACCGCTCAGGTCCGACCCCGTCATGAGCAGACCCCGAACCGATATGCATTCCGTGGAATCATTCTTTCACCGTACGCCCGATTCGTGATCAATTCCATGGAATCTATTTGCGGCCTTTCGTTGTGTCGGTGGCGCATGGGAACATATGTTCGTGTCGCATGAACCGTTGGATCGAGAAACGCCAGGTAATCACCCTGGCGGTGCTCGTTCTGGCGGTAATCATCCTGGGGGTAGTCGACCTACGGGTGACGCAACGATCCTCCATGCGGACCTCGATTCGTTCTACGCATCGGTCGAGCAACGTGACGACCCGACTCTGGCGGGCAGACCGGTCATCGTCGGCGGTGGCGTGGTCCTGGCGGCAAGCTACGAGGCCAAGGCATTCGGGGTTCGAACTGCGATGAGTGGTGGTCAGGCCCGATCACTGTGTCCCCAGGCAATCGTCGTTCCCCCGCGAATGTCGGCGTACTCGCAGGCGAGCAAAGACGTGTTCGACGTCTTTCACGACACGTCGCCGCTGGTCGAAGGAATCTCCATAGACGAGGCCTTTCTCGAGGTCGGCGGGCTCGCCAAAATCGTGGGAAACCCGCTGCAGATCGGGGCCAACCTCAGACGCGACGTGGCCGAGCAGGTCGGACTACCGATCACGGTCGGGATCGCACGCACCAAGTTCCTGGCCAAGGTCGCGAGTGCATTCGCGAAACCCGACGGATTGCTGCGAGTGCCGCCGGAGGGCGAGACCGAATTCCTGCATCCGTTGCCGGTCGAGAAGCTGTGGGGCGTCGGCAAGATCACGGCCCAGAAGTTGCGAAACTTCGACATCGTGACGGTGGGTGACATCGCTCGGCACGACGAATCCTCGATCGTCTCGATTCTCGGGGGCGGCGCCGGTCGCCATCTCTACGCGCTCTCGCACAATCGAGATCCGCGCCCCGTCCGCGCCTATCGTGGCCGCAGTTCGATGGGTGCTCAGCATGCGCTTGGTCGCGGATCCCATTCCCGCGCAGAACTCGATGCGTCGTTGATGTCCCTTGTCGATCGTGTCAGTCGACGCATGCGTTCGGCGCAGCGGACGGGACGCACGGTCACGCTCCGGCTTCGCTTTGCGGATTTCACGCGGGCAACTCGATCTCACACGCTGCGCCGGTCCACCGCCGACACAGCGGAATTGCTGAACGCCTCGATGGTGCTGCTGGACGAAGCGATACCGATGATCGCGGACAAGGGCATCACGTTGATCGGTGTCGCTGTCTCCAACCTGGATCGGGACGGCGCCGAACAACTCGAATTGC
Organism: Rhodococcus sp. ARP2; assembly: GCF_001029585.1. Lineage (NCBI taxonomy): Bacteria > Bacillati > Actinomycetota > Actinomycetes > Mycobacteriales > Nocardiaceae > Rhodococcus > Rhodococcus sp. ARP2. The sequence goes on from NZ_LEKE01000001.1 coordinate 25,374, forward strand.
CCTTCGACGGTCCAGGATTCGCGGGTCCGGACACTGCCGCCCTCGACTCGGCGATGGACAGCGTCCGGAAGAAGTTCGGCTCGGCGGCTCTCACGAGGGGAGTGCTCCTGGGACGCGATCCGGACCTGTCGGTGCCGCTACTGCCGGACTAGGTGAGGTTTTCTCTCAGAGTCGCTCCCTCGTATTCGCGTCGGAACAACCCACGCGCCTGCAGCACTGGAATCACGTGATCGACAAAATCTTCCAGGCCCTGCGGATAGGTCGGCGGCATCAGATTGAAACCGTCGGCACCGCGGCCGTTCAACCAGGATTCCATCTCGTCGGCAATCGACTCCGGTGTGCCGATCATCGTTGCGTGGCCACCACCCGCAGCGAGCGTCCCGAGGAGTTCCCGCACAGTCGGTGCGTCCTTCTCGACGATCCGCAGAATAGTTGCGTAGCGTCCTTGCGGCCCGCTGAATGCTTCGAGTGGAGGCAACGGGGGCACGGGCCCGTCGAGGTCCCAGTCCTCGCAATCCTGTCCGGTGAACAACGAGAGTTGGCGTATCGACTGTTCGGTGGGCAGCAGGCGATCAAGTTCGGCCTTCTTGGCCCGTGCCTCGGCGACAGTACTTCCGACGTAGGTGACCAGCCCCGGCATGACGGCGACCGAGTTCGAATCCCGGCCGGCGCGCTCGATTCTCGACTTCACGTCCGCGTAGTAGCTCTGCGCGCTGGGTAGGTCGTAGGCAACCGAATAGATCGCCTCGGCGCGCTGCGCAGCCAGATCGCGACCCTGCTCGGACGCCCCGGCCTGAAACAAGACCGGCCTGCCCTGCGGGGATCGAGGAACCGTCAACGGGCCGTCGACACGAAAATGCTTGCCGTCGTGATCGATGCGAGAAATCTTGCCTGCGTCGGCAAAACGTCCCGCCCGGTCGAGGATCAGCGCGTCTTCCGACCACGAATCCCACAATGCGAGGGCCACTTCGACAAATTCGTCGGCTCGTTCATATCGGTATGCGTGATCGGGCATCGCCTCGAGTCCGTGGTTGCGCGCCTCCTGGTCGAACATCGAGGTCACGACGTTCCATCCGGCCCGTCCGCCGCTGATGTGGTCGAGCGATGCCAAAAGTCGTGCCGCGTGGAATGGCGTGTAAAAGGTCGTGGAGATGGTGGTGACCAGGCCGACGTTCGCCGTCGCTCGTGCCATGGCAGTCAACGCGGTGATCGGTTCGAGAAACCACGACGCACCAGACTCGGGTTCTCGAACACTGTGACCGTCAGCCAAGAAAACGGCGTCCAGCTTGCCGCGTTCGGCGATCTGCGCGAGCGACTCGTAATACGTGATGTCACCGAGACTTTCGACCGGTGAGTCGCGGTGTCGCCACGCCGCACTGTGATGCCCGCAACCGAGCAGGAACGCACCTATCCGTAGCTGTGCGCCCATCAGTTCTTGACGAGTCCGCCGTCGACAACCAGATTCTGGCCGGTCACGGCCCGCGACCATGGGGAGGCGAAAAAGAGTGCAGCGTCGGCAAATTCGTCCGGCGTCGTGACTCGGCGCAGGGGAGTGCTTGCCGCGATCATGTCGAACACGGCTTCCGGTGTCGCGGCACTCGCATCGGTGGTGCGGAGCAAGCCGCCGGAGACCATGTTGACTGTGATCCCGTCCGGACCGAGGTCGGCGGACAGCGTCCGTGTCAGTGCCAACAGTGCGGCCTTGGCAGCGGTGTAGTCGTGGTAAGGAACTACCGGATTCTGGACCAGATTGGTTCCGACAGTGATGATTCGGCCGAAGCCGAGTTCGCGCATGCCTGGTAGCGCTGCCTGGGTGGTATTGAGTGTTCCGGCAACAGCTCCGCGTAGTTGAGAGTCGAAGTCGGCCCAGGTGATCGTGTCCGCGTTCGGCCGGGCATCGCCGTTGAACGAGAAGTCGACCAGTGCATTGTCGACCACGGTCGAGATCGGTGCGTCGAACCTCTCGCGTGCAGCGGAGAACAACTGGTCGACGGAACTGCGGTCCGTCACGTCCGCCTGGACTGCGAAGGTGCGATCCTCACCCAGTTCGGCGACCAGGGCCTCGGCGGCATCGCGGCTCTTGTTGTAGTTCACGATTACGCGGGCGCCCGAGCGGGAGAATGCTCGGCTCAGTGCGGCGCCGAGCCCGCGGGCGCCACCGGTGATCAGAACGATCTGCTCGTCGAGGTTCAATGCGCGCTGAAATTGCTGTTCGGTCATGTCGACATCCCTCCGCCAGTGCTAACTGGTCAGGTTCATCGGGTCTGATCTCAGCCGACTTTTTCGGCACCCCGTGTCACCGTCCATCAGACCACGTGAGGTGAATCGTCCTGAACGCCGGGTGCGTAGTAACGGCCGGCGCGATGAGTTTTCGATCGCTCGGGAGTCGTAATTGCAAGCGAAGTGGCAACCGGCCGCTCGCCTTCGCCCCAGGAGATTCCGATGACCACCCAGCCCGTCCACAACGAAACTGTTTCCGGTAACGCCACGACGACGACACCTTCGGCCACGGCTCGCAAGGTCGGATACGTCCTGAGTGGGCTGTTCGTCGTTTTCATGCTCTTCGACGGCATCATTCACATTCTCAACCTTCAGACCGTCAAGGACGCCTCCGCCGAACTTGGGTTGCCGGACTCGCTGGCATTGACGGCCGGGGTGGTGCAACTGATCTGCCTTGCGCTGTACGTGATTCCGCGAACGTCGATACTCGGCGCGATTCTGCTCACCGGTTACCTGGGCGGAGCCGTGTTGACCAACCTTCGAGCGGAACAGCCTCTGCTGAGCACGACATTGTTTGCCGTCTACACCGGAATCGTCATGTGGGCGGGTCTGTATCTCCGAGACGAGAAGGTTCGCGAGATCATCCCGGTGCGGCGGTCCTGAAATCAGGCCTCTGAAGGGGTTGCGTGGGACGCGGTGTCCCATTATGTTTGACCTCATTCAAGTCCGTCGACTGCAATCGACGGACTGGCCGTGAGGAGACACCGATGGCTCGGTCAGCGTCGATCGAAGTGGAAAAGCCGTACCACCAGGTACTGCAGACTTTGTCCGAGGGCTCAGTTGCCCGCAGTTTCGATCCCTATCTCGACATCGACTGGGATTCACCAGAGTTCGCGATCGATCCGCATGATCCGAGGTGGGTACTCTCATCCGTGTCGGATCCGCTCGGAGCGACGCAGTGGTACCAGGATCAGTCGTTGGAGCGTCGAATCGCCATGGGAATGTGGCGTCAGGCGAATGTGACCAAGGTGGGTTCGGCATTCGAGAGCATCTTGATCCGGGGAATGCTGCAATACATCATGGCGCTACCCAACCAGTCGCCTGAGTTCCGGTACTGCCTGCATGAGATGACCGAAGAGTGCAATCACATCCAGATGTTCCAAGAGCTCGTCAATCGTATGGACATCGACGTACCGGGTATGCGTCCGATGTTCCGGCGGCTGTCGCCGATCATCGGAGTGCTGGGAGCAAAGTTCCCGGTCATCTTCTTCATCGGCATTCTGGCTGGTGAAGAACCGATCGACCACTTCCAAAAGGATCTCATCCGCGAGGGTAAGGACACGCCGCCGGCGATGCTCCGCACCATGGAGATTCACATCGCCGAAGAAGCGAGACACATCTCGTTTGCTCACGAGTTCCTGCGCAATCACGTCCCCAGACTCAGTCGTACGAGTCGAGCCATCACATCGGTCGCCTTCCCCGGCACGATGCGTTGGCTTGCGGGCGAAATCATGTCACCGCCAAAGGAATTCGCCGAAGAATTCGGAATCCCGGACGAGGTGATGAAGAGCGCCTTCTGGGGGAGCCCACATTCACGCCGCATCCTGGGTAACTACTTCGGTGAAATGCGAGCCCTGGCAGACGAACTCGGATTGATGAATCCGGTGTCGAAGCGTGCGTGGCGAAAGCTGCGCATCGACGGCGACTACGCCCGCTACCGCGGCGAGCCGAAGCGTTCCGACAAGACCCGGATCTAGTCCGGCCGCGAAGTTCCTCCGTCGGAGGACACCAGCTCGGCTATGAGCGTGGACAATTCGACATGGGGATCGATCTGTAGCCCGCTCGAGCGTGCAACGCCGTCGAACATGTACCAGGTGTATTTCGCGAGGTCGGCGACGATCTCTTCGCGGCTCGGTTTCGGATCGGTGCTTCGGACCCAGTGGGTGAGCGTGCCCTCGACCATTGTCACCACTGCGAACGGTAGTGAATCGAAGGGTGAGGAGTCGATCCCCACGGATCGACCGACTTCGGTGATAGTGGTGCGGGCCGAGTCGGCGATTGTCGCCTTCAGGCTGCTGATCGCGTCGATGCTCTCGTCGTCGTAGTCGGTGGGGCCGGTACCCATGAATTCGTGAATCCGCGGATGCTCGGTGATCCACTCGGCGACGGCGCTGATGGTTCGGGTCAGGATCTGGTCGAGAGTGCCTACCGAAATGCTCATCGACGCATCCAGGGCCGCCGCAAATTGGCCGAGCACAAAGGCTCGGACTCGTCGATCGAGGTCGTCTCGGCCGCTGAATTGTCGGTACACCACCGACTTGGCGAGGCCGGCACGGTCGGCGATCTGCTGGACGGACACCTCGGCACCTGCCGCGCGCTCTTCGATCAGTTCGACAGCCGAGGTGAGTATCCGTTTCTGACGCTCGGAGTTGTGTCGCTCCCACCGCGCTTCGCGACCGGTCAACTCTGTAGTGACGGGTTGCGCAATTGCGTCGCTCGGCATCGGGCCAGTCTATCCGGACGGACCCGCGGTATTTCCGACTTGTCATCGGGCGCGGCATCGGGATCGGTCGTCGGTACAACGTGGGACACTGGTCGAGTGAGGTTGTATCGAGACACGGCGGTGGTGCTGCGCCTGCACAAACTGGGCGAAGCCGACCACATCGTCACGTTGCTCACCCGTCAGTTCGGGTTGGTACGTGCCGTGGCCAAGGGTGTCCGCCGGACCACCTCCAAATTCGGTGCCAGACTCGAACCGTTTGCTCACATCGACGTGCAACTACTTCCGGGCAAGAATCTCGACATCATCACTCAGGTGCAGACGGTCGATGCATTCGCCACTGACATCGTCGACGACTACAGCCGCTACACCACGGCCTGCGCCGTACTCGAAACTGCCGAGCGGTTGGCCGGCGAGGAACGCGCGCCGGCCCCGCAGCTTCAGCGATTGACGGTGGGAGCACTGCGTGCGATCGCCGAGCAGGCGCGGCCGGTCGAGTTCGTGCTCGACGCGTTCTTGTTGCGAGCCATGGGGTACGCGGGTTGGGCGCCTGCCCTCGAAGAGTGCGCCCGCTGCAGCGCTCCGGGACCGCACCGTGCATTTCATGTCGCCGCAGGCGGAGCCGTCTGTACCTACTGCCGCCCGGCGGGTGCTGCGACGCCGTCGCCCGGAGTGCTCGACTTGATGGAAGCCCTGCTCCGAGGGGAGTGGGAGGGCACCGATTCGGCGCCCGCGACGCTGCGGACGCAAGCCAGCGGACTGGTCGCGGCACACCTGCAGTGGCATCTCGAGCGTCAATTGCGGACGTTGCCGCTGATCGAGCGTTCGAGGCCGCATGCAGCCGTCGAGGTCGACTTGCCCGTGAGGCAGGATGGAACCCGTGATTCGACGACGCGAACCGCGAACTCCGCTTGATCCTGCTGCTGAACGGGTGATCCGGCCACCGGACCCACATCCGTCCGGGGCGACCCCGCCGATCCTGCAAACCGAACTCATCCCGCGCCACGTCGCGTTGGTGATGGACGGCAACGGACGGTGGGCGCAGGAGCGCGGTCTGCCGCGAACCGCCGGGCACGAACGCGGTGAAGCTGTCCTGATGGATACCGTCTGCGGTTGCATCGAGATGGGTGTCGAGTGGCTCTCCGCCTACGCCTTCTCCACCGAGAACTGGAAGCGCAGTCCCGACGAGGTTCGATTCCTGATGGGCTTCAACCGTGACGTCATCCGCCGCCGACGCGACGAGATGAACGAAATGGGTGTGCGTGTTCGCTGGGCCGGTCGTAAGCCGCGCCTGTGGGCCAGTGTGATCAAGGAACTCGAGATCGCCGAAGAACTGACCAAGAACAACACAGTCATGAACTTGACCATGTGTGTGAATTACGGCGGGCGGGCCGAAATTGCCGATGCGGTAAAGGAAATCGCGAAGCGTGTCGCGGCCGGTGAGATCAATCCGGACAAGATCACCGAGGCGACGGTTGCCAAGTACCTCGACGAACCCGACATGCCCGACGTCGATCTCTTCCTGCGTCCGTCGGGGGAACAGCGGACGTCCAATTTCTTGATCTGGCAATCCGCCTACGCCGAAATGGTGTACCAGGAGAAGCTGTTTCCCGATTTCGACCGCCGCGATCTCTGGGCCGCCTGCGTCGAATACGCCTCACGCGACCGTAGATTCGGTGGCGTCAAATGACAGGGGAGAACATGACCGACACCACCGACGAAGCAGCCCGCCTACAAGAACGCGCGGCCGCCTCGCTGGCGCATTTCGTGACGGTCGATGTGGCTGCGGACGGCTCGCTTGGTTTCCAGTACTCCGGCGCGCTGTGCTCGATCCAGGCGATGAATTTGTCCGAGGGGCTGGACGTGCTGTCCATGACGTGTGTCCTCGCGTGGGACCGACCGGTCAGCGCGGCACTGCATCGCAAGGTGGCCGAGCGGAACCGGACCATCCAATTCGGTTCGATCGCGGTATTCGGCCACGGCAGTCTGGCGGACGTGATCCTGCGATACACGTTCCCGGCGGCCGGACTGGACGACGAGGCACTGACCACGATGTTGCTACTCGCGCTGACCGGCGCCGATACCGCGCGTCAGGGTTTGATTCCCTGACGCTGTCAGCTGGCGGCGCAGTCGCGGCAGGTGCCGAAGATCTCGACGGTGTGACTCACTTCGGTGAATCCGTTGTCCTCGGCGATGGTCTGTGACCACTGCTCGACCGTCGGGCCCTCGACCTCGACGGTGAATCCGCAGTTGCGGCACACCAGGTGATGGTGGTGTCCGGAGGAGCAGCGTCGGTAGACGGACTCACCTGTGTCGGTGCGCAGGACGTCGATGGTTCCGGCGTCGGACAGTGCCTGCAGCGTGCGGTAGACGGTGGTCAGGCCGATCCCTTCACCGCGCTTGCGCAGTTCGTCGTGCAGTTCCTGTGCCGACTTGAATTCGTCGATGTCGTCGAGCAGGGCGGAGATGGCGCTGCGCTGTTTCGTGGAACGAACGCCGACGGTGGCCGGTCCACGTTTCGAGGTCGTACTGCCCGGGGTGTTCATGCGGTGGAATCTCATCCTTCTTCGGCGTGGGCGACAGCGTCGACGACGATGTGTGCGAGGTGATCGTCGACGAGTCGATAGAGAACTTCTCGTCCGTTGCGTTCGCCGCGGACGACGCCCGCTGCTTTGAGAACGCGCAAATGCTGGCTGATGAGTGGCTGAGTGACACCGAGAGCGCCGACGAGTTCGTGAACGCAACGCTCCGACTCGTGGAGCTGAAGCACGATCGCGATGCGAACGGGTGCAGCCAGCGCCCGCAGAATTTCGCCGGCGGCCGCCAAAGTTTCCTTGGGCGGCACGGGCGCGGGGGGTGCGGCTTCGAACGGGTCGTGCGTGTGTCCGAGGTCGGAATGATCATGGCTTTTGTGGAGATCGCCGGTATCCGCAATGCTCACAGCGAGGCTCCTTCGAGGGGTAGATCATGATGTCCGGGCATAGCCATCTCACCACATTATTGCAAATCACTTTCATTTTGATATGCACAAGTATGCATGTCAACCTTGGACGGAAGTGCGTGGCAGCCGCCAGATAGGCTGATGGTGCGAAAAGCGCACGAAAATCATGCATCTATTACCCAGATGGAGAGCAATCGAGTGGCACCCAAGTCCAAGATCGAAGCCGTTGTCAATCTCGCCAAGCGGCGAGGCCTGGTCTACCCGTGCGGTGAGATCTACGGCGGTACCAAGTCCGCATGGGACTACGGCCCATTGGGTGTCGAGCTCAAGGAGAACATCAAGCGTCAGTGGTGGCGCAACATGGTCACCAGCCGCGAGGACGTCGTCGGCCTCGACTCCTCGGTGATCCTGCCCCGCGAGGTGTGGGTCGCATCCGGTCACGTCGGTGTCTTCAACGACCCGCTCGTCGAGTGCCTCAACTGTCACAAGCGTCACCGTCAGGATCACCTGCAGGAGGCGTACGCGGAGAAGAAGAAGCTCGACAACCCGGACGACGTCTCGATGGATGTCATCGGTTGCCCCGATTGCGGCACCGTCGGCCAGTGGACCGAGCCGCGCGACTTCAACATGATGCTCAAGACGTACCTCGGCCCTGTCGAGAGCGAAGAGGGCATGCACTACCTGCGCCCCGAGACCGCACAGGGCATCTTCGTCAACTTCGCCAACGTGCTGACCACCTCGCGTAAGAAGCCGCCGTTCGGCATCGGTCAGATCGGCAAGAGCTTCCGTAACGAGATCACCCCGGGCAACTTCATCTTCCGCACCCGCGAGTTCGAGCAGATGGAGATGGAATTCTTCGTCAAGCCGGGCGAGGACGAGCAGTGGCATCAGTACTGGATCGACTACCGCCTGGACTGGTACACCGGCCTCGGCATCAACAAGGACAACCTGCGGCTGTACGAGCATGCGCCGGAAAAGCTTTCGCACTACTCGAAGGGCACGACCGACATCGAGTACCGCTTCCACTTCCAGGGCAGCGAATGGGGCGAGCTCGAAGGTATCGCGAACCGTACCGACTTCGATCTCTCGACGCACTCCAAGCACTCGGGCACCGAGCTGAACTACTACGACCAGACGACGGGTGAGCGGTACACCCCGTACGTCATCGAGCCGGCGGCAGGCCTCACGCGTTCGCTGATGGCCTTCCTGGTCGACGCGTACACCGAGGACGAGGCTCCCAACTCCAAGGGCGGCGTCGACAAGCGCACGGTGCTGCGACTGGATCGTCGACTCGCTCCCGTCAAGGCCGCAGTGCTGCCGCTCTCGCGCAATGCGGATCTGACGCCGAAGGCAAAAGATCTTGCGGCGCAGTTGCGTCAGAACTGGAACGTCGAGTTCGACGACGCCGGTGCCATCGGTCGTCGTTACCGTCGCCAGGACGAGATCGGCACACCGTTCTGCATCACGGTCGACTTCGACACTCTCGAAGATCAGGCTGTGACGGTGCGTGAGCGTGACTCCATGGCGCAGGAACGCGTCGCCCTCGATCAGGTGGAAAGCTACCTGGCTGCGCGGCTGATCGGTTCCTGATTCGTTCGAAGCTGACGGGCGGTTCTTCTCATTCGAGAAGGACCGCCCGTTTTCTCTTTCCATGGTGGATCTTCAGGCGCAGGATCGAAGTTATGAGAAAACTCAGCGTGACCAACAGCGTGACTCTCGACGGTGTCATGCAGGCACCTGGCGGGCCGGACGAAGATCGTCGTGGCGGATTCGAGCACGGTGGATGGGCGGCACCCTTCAACGATTCCGTCATGGCACAGAAAATGGGGGAGGGGATGGCGAAGAAATCAGAGTTGCTCTTCGGACGCCGAACCTATGAGAACTTCGCCTCGTACTGGCCGTTTCAGACGGACAATCCGTTTACCGAGGTGCTCGACAACACGCAGAAGTACGTAGCGTCAAGGACTTTGGGTGAACCGCTGCCGTGGAAGAACTCGACTGTGTTGAAAGGCGATGCCGCCGACGCGGTCGCCGCGCTGAAGGAAAGCGATGGCCCGGATCTGGTGGTTCTGGGCAGTGGCGACCTGATCACGTCATTGGCCGAACGGCGTCTCGTCGACACCTACACTCTGCTGATTCATCCGCTGGTTCTCGGAACCGGGCGCAGATTGTTCCCCGACGGTGCTGCGCTCGCTCAGTTCACCCTCACCGAAAGTGTTCCTACGACAACAGGCGTCATCATCGCGACGTATCAGGTGAGTTGAATACATCAGGGAACTCGCCGAAATGCTGCTTCTGCCAGCGCTGGGTTCTGACGGCTTGCACACTGGTCGGCGTGACCCAGGGCGGATAGACCCGGATAGCGCGCTTGCCGCCCGAGAAGTTCGTCGACACGATGTCGTGTTCGACGAGAGTATCGGTGGGAAAGACGAAGTGACCCAGATGTTCTTCGTCGCAGACCTTCACCACAAACAGCGCGACGCCGTCGCTGGTGTCGAAGGGGCGGATGGGCCCGGCCTCGGAACGGCGCCACAGCGTGACGAACTGACCGAGCTTGGTCGGCGTCGTCTTGGCGGATCGATAGACGGAGGGAAGGCCGTTGACGGTCAGCGTGTGAGCGCCGTACTCAGCACCCTCGGACTCGGGAATCGGTGTGGACCAGGTAAATCCGTCGGCGTTCATCGGCACCGATGATGCCACGGACCACCGACAGCCTTCGTGGCGAAGGCCGTCGGTGGTAGACGCACTTCAGGCCGTAGGTACCTTGTCGAGAAACCCGACGACAAGCGTCACCCGGCCGTCGTCGTCGCGTTCGAGTACGTCGAACCCGTCGATCAGTGACTCGGCCCCCGCCGGGCCGAGAGCCCAACCGAATCGAGCCTGTCGGTGGTGCGCGTCCACGGGTCCGATGAGGGTGAAGTGCATGCCCGGAAACTGTTGCTGCACAGCGTTGATCATCGCGTCGATCTGATCGTGTCCGGTGACGTCCGCGAGCGGATCGGTGTAGCGGCCGCCGGGTGCGAACAATTGCTCGATCCGTGCTCTACGGGCGGTGGTATCTGTTTCGTTCCACATGTCGATATAGGCGTCGGCGATTGCGTCGAAGTCGCTCATGGTCGCTCCCTTGATCAGTTCCGGTGGTGAACATCCGGCGGTCTCGCCGGCTGAGACCACTGTTCCTCCGAAACTGCTTCGGGTCGATTACCTCCGAGGTCATGGTCTCGGCTACCTCGGGTCGCTAACTTGAAAGAATGACCTTCGAGACGATGGACGTTGGCACCGAACTCAAGCGGTGGCGGGAGCGGCGAAGGCTCACTCAGTTGGGCCTCTCGGCAGCGGCAGGAGTGTCGACCAGGCACCTGAGCTTCATCGAAACCGGCCGCTCCAAACCCAGCCGGGACATGATCCTTCACCTGTCCGAATGCCTGGATGTTCCTCTACGGCAACAGAATACGCTTCTGCTGGCAAGTGGCCACTCGCCGGAGTACTCGCAAAAATCGTTGGCGGAAGCGCCGATGTCAGCGGTGAGCGAGGCCATCGATCGCATCATCGACGCGCATGACCCTTATCCGGCCGTGGTGGTCGATCAGCAATGGGAGATGATCGCCGGGAACCAGGCCGTGAGAATCCTGACCGAGGGGGCCGCTGAATTCCTCCTGGAACCACCGGTGAACGTATTGCGTTTGAGTTTGCATCCCGAGGGCATGGCGCCGCGGATCGTGAACCTCGCGCAGTGGCGGACCCACCTGCTCGCCAGGTTGGCGCGGGAAGTGGAGGTCTGTGCGGATGCGCAGTTGGCGTCGTTGCTCGACGAGTTGCGCACCTATCCGAGCGGCGGAGACTGGCACGACGACCGCGCGAATTCCCTGCTGGTTCCGTTGCGCGTACGCGCGGGCGATACCGAATTGGCGATGTTCAGCACCACCACCGTGTTCGGTACGCCGCGCGACGTCACGCTCGCAGAGATCGCGATTGAGTCGTTCTACCCGTCGGACACGCAGACCGCCGATTATTTTCGATCAGCCGCGCAGGTCAGAGAGACTTCTTGCCGAACTTGAGCTTCCACGGCACCAGAGCGGACTCCAACTGAACCGAGAGGCTCATCTTGGAGACACCTTCGGTGCGTTCCTCGAAGCGGATTGGCGTTTCGGCGATCTTCATGCCGCGCTGAACAACTCGGTAGTTCATCTCGACCTGGAACGCGTAGCCGTTGCTCTGCACCGATTCGACGTCGATGTCGCGCAAGGTCTTTGCATGCCACGCCTTGAAGCCTGCAGTTGCATCCTTGACGTGCAGTCGCAGAATAGCGTTGACGTAGAAGTTCGCCCAGGCGGACAAAGCCTTGCGATGCCACGGCCAGTCGCCGGCAACTGCGCCACCCTCGACGTAACGGGAGCCGAGAACGACTGCCGCATCGGTCGTGGTGAGGATCTCGATCATGGCGGGGATCGCTTCGGACGGATGGGAGAGATCCGCGTCCATCTGAATGACGATGTCGGCGTTCTCCGCCAGAGCCCGGCTCATGCCCGCGACATAAGCACGGCCGAGTCCGTCCTTGACCGTGCGGTGAAGCACTCCGACCGGGATGGGTCCATCGATACCCAACTTGTCCGCAACCTCGCCCGTGCCGTCGGGGGAGTTGTCATCGACCACGAGGACGTGCAGGTTCGGGATCTTCAACGCGGCGAGGCGATCGACGAGCTTTGGCAGGTTCTCACGCTCGTTGTATGTAGGTACAACGACGGTTATCTGCGGGGCGACGCTTTCCATAACACCTTCGTATGATCTGTGATCCCGACTTGCCGGATGAAGCGTACGACGAGTGCGGTCGTGAACAAAGTAGGGATTTTACTACCTCGACGGGATCCGTCAGAACCGGCCGCCGCCGCCTCGACTGGTTCGGCCGCCGCCGCCACCGCCGAAACCACCGCCGCCGCCACCGCGACCGGAGCGTCCGCTGCTGCTCGGTCCGCCGTACGAGCGGGGCCCGCCGCCACCTCGCAGAATGCTGTTGATCAGGATGCCGCCGAGGATCGCTCCCGTCGCATCGCCGCCGCCACCGCGGGGTCGTTGGTTTGCTTCCCAGGTGTTGACGTCGTTCTGCGCGGCGCGAAGTGAGTGCGTCGCCAAGGTTGTAGCGGCCTGGGCGTGTTGCAGTGCCTTCGACGGATCCGAAGCCTGCAATTGCTGGGCCGCCTGCAGGTGCCGCTGAGCCTCCGCGTAGCGAGTGCGCGCCTCCGCCCCGATCGCGCCGCGCCTGGTTCCGAGGAAGTCGCCTGCAGCGGTCACCTGAGCCTGTGCGGCCAGAATGTCCTGGGCGAGGCGCTGCTGTGCACGTTCGAGCTGCTGCTTCTGCTCCTGAGCGTCGGCAAGCAGTGCGTCGAGTTGGGCGTCGGCCGCGACGATCTGGTTGAAGGCTGTCAGCGGATCGCTGTCCTTCGACGTCTGAGCATTCGCCAACGCTGCCTGGGCTGCGGCCTTCGCGTCCGCCAACTTCTGCCCGCCCTGCGCCAGGTAAGCGTCCGCAGCAGTGATGCCCTGCTGGACGTCGTCCATCGCGGACGGAAGAGTCGCGATGGCGTTTCGGATGTCGTCGGCGGCGTGATCGACGCCGTCGAGTAGTTTGCGTGCCTGATCGAGAGCCGCTTCGGCAGTGCGAATCGCGGTGACGGCAGCGCCTTGCTTACCAGCCGGCAGCGCGGTGGCATCGCGGCCTTCCTCGATCGACTTCTCGGCGAGCGTCAGGCGTTCGCTGGCCATGGTGACGTTGTTCACGACAGATGCCAGCGTCGGCGCGGGGAACTGATCCTTCAATTTGGTCAGAATCGCCTCGGATTCGGGCAAGCGCACGCTGAGAGAAACAACACTCTGCGTCAACGCATCGAGACGTGCGGGGGCGTTGATGAGAAGGTCGCGAAGCCCGTCGAACTCCTCGACGCGAGCTTCGAGTTCTTGGTCGGCTCGACCGCACGAGGAAATGATGTCGATCAGCATCTGGCGGCGTTGATCGGGAGTTTCCGGGATGGCGTCGTCGAGTCGCTGCCTGATCGCGAAGGCCTCGGCGAGGGTGGCCTTGGCCTTGTCGAATGCTGCCGAGAAGGGTGCGACGGCGGAATCTCCGAACTCGCTGCGGGCCAGATCGAGCTCCTCCTGGCTGCCGGCGATCGCGTTGTCCGTCTCGACGAGGATCTCCTTCGCGCGTTCGTCGAGCGTCGGCAGCGGGAGTGCGTTGAGGCTGGCGATGTCGTCGGGGGAGATGTTCTTCGCGGCTTCGACGCTTGCCTTGTTCTTGTCGTTCTTGCGCTTACGTGAGTACAGGACCACGCCGCCCGTCCCGACCACCACAGCGCCGCCCGCGATGAGGAGTGTTCCGACTCCCATTCCGCCGCTCGTGTTGTTCGCGTCGCCGAGTGCTCCAGCTGCGGCAATTGCCGCGCCGGTCCAATCATCCTCGGCAAGAGCCGGTTCCACCGCGTCGGAATTGATCGATTCGATGTCGGAATCCGTGATGTTGCTCAGCTCAGCGGGGACGTCGAGGTAGTAAGCACGCTCCGCCGTGGCAACTGCAAGCAGGACGGACTTGGTACTCAGCGTCGACTTCGTGGCTGTCTGCTGTGCCCACGCCTGGCCACCCAGGTTGTTGAAATCGGGGACGAACGCGACCCACAGATCGATCTGGTGGTCCTCGCTGAGTTGATCGATCGCGGCTTGTATGTCGCTGCGTTGCCCGGCGTCGAGAACCCCGGAGGTGTCGGTGATGTGATTCGGCAACACCATCGGGGCGTCTGCCGAGGCGAGCGCAGGACTGAAGACGAGCGCCAGCAAAGCGAAAATCGCAGCGACGGCGGCGGCGCTTCCCCGACGGCGAACGGGTCGGGTGATTGTCCGACTCTGCTCTACCGAGGACAACTGCGAGAAGTGTGGTGCGAGGGCCATGACGCAAATCTATCCGTTGTGGCGCGTCGGCATCGGAGGTGATCGCCGCGAACTGGCAGAATTGCGGGAGTGAAACCTGCTTTCGGTAACCGCCCCCACGACCCATCACCCTCACGGGCGGGCGGCTTCGGGGCAGGATTGGCTCGCTGGACGCGCCGACTGATCGCCGGTGCCGTGTTGATGGCCGTGGTTCTGGTCGGGGGTACTGCGTTCCGGGTGTGGCAGGTGGCGCGCATCGACGACACGCGGCCGGCCGACGCGATAGTCGTTCTGGGCGCGGCTCAGTATTCCGGCACTCCGTCGTCCGTCTTCGAGGCCCGACTCGAGCAGGCGTACAAGCTGTACAAGCGCGGAGTGGCGCCGCAGATCATCACTGTCGGCGGTAAACAAGAAGGTGACGAGTACACCGAAGCGGCGTCGGGAAAGATGTATCTGACCGATCGCGGAATTCCGTCGAGTGCGATCACCGCAGTGGAGACCGGTTCGGACACACTTCTCAGTATCGACGCGGTGAGCGCCGAGATGTCCTCGCAGGGAATCAATTCCGCTGTCCTGGTCAGTGACCCGTGGCACTCCTTGCGAACGCGGACGATGGCCCGCGACACAGGACTCCAGGCGTGGACCGCACCTACTCGTCAGGGCCCGGCTGTCTTCACCCGCGAATCCCAGTTGCACGGAATCGCTCGCGAAACCGGCGCGCTGCTCTGGTATCAGCTCACGCACTTCTCGGCAGACTTCCCCTACACGGCAGGGCAATAGAGACCATGACAGCTCACACCACCTACGGAGGCGGCACCTACTCCGAACACGACCTCGAACGTCGTGTCGTCGAGGCGCCGAAGCGTGCGGGGTTGCCGGGTTCGCAGATCGCAGCGGCGCAGCATCGTTCGGACTTCTCGCGAGATCGGGCGCGTGTCCAACACTCCGCGGCTTTGCGGCGCTTGGCCGACAAGACCCAGGTTGTCGGCCCGCGCGACGGTGACACACCTCGCACGCGGTTGACGCACTCGATGGAGGTCGCACAGATCGGGCGAGGGATCGCCGACGGACTCGGTTGCGATCCGGACCTGGTGGACCTCGCCGGTCTCGCGCACGACATCGGGCACCCGCCGTACGGTCACAACGGCGAGAAGGCCCTGGACGAAGTCGCCAAGGACTGCGGAGGTTTCGAGGGCAACGCGCAGAATCTGCGGATATTGACCAGCCTCGAACCCAAGATCCTGCGCCCCGACGGTCTCAGTGCCGGCCTCAATCTCACCAGGGCATCACTCGACGCAGCCATCAAGTACCCCTGGACCCGGCCGCAGCCCGGCGCGAAGTTCGGGGCATACGACGACGACGCAGAGGTACTCGCCTGGGTTCGAGAGGGGGCGCCCGAGCGTCGGCAATGCCTGGAAGCTCAGGTCATGGACTGGGCCGACGACATC
Organism: Rhodococcus sp. ARP2; assembly: GCF_001029585.1. Classification (NCBI taxonomy): domain Bacteria; kingdom Bacillati; phylum Actinomycetota; class Actinomycetes; order Mycobacteriales; family Nocardiaceae; genus Rhodococcus; species Rhodococcus sp. ARP2. Next base: position 41,398 of record NZ_LEKE01000001.1, read on the forward strand.
GCGTATTCCGTGCACGACGTGGAGGACGGGGTGATCGCAGGCCGTATCGACCTTCGCTCGCTTGCCGATCCGTCCGAGCAGCGCGCACTGGCAGAACTGGGGGCCTCCGAGTTTCGGGGATTGGTAGTCGACGATCTGATCGACGCCGCTCAGCGGTTGTCCGAACTCCCCGTCGTACGCGGGGTCGGAAGTTTCGACGGCACACTCGGAAGTTCCGTCGCGTTGAAGAATCTCACGAGTGAATTGGTGGGTCGCTTCGCCACCGCGGCGATCGCCAGCACCCGGCTGACACACGGTGACCGACCCCTCTCGCGGTATCAAGCCGACCTCGACATACCCGAGGCCGTCGCATCCGAGGTGGCGTTGCTCAAGACCGTGGCGCTGTACTACGTGATGTCCGACGCCGGACACAAGGCGCGTCAGGATCGACAGCGTGATCGTGTTCATCGCGTCGCGGAATGGCTGCTGGCAACTGCGCCGGCCGGGCTCGATCCGATCCTGCTGCCCGCGTGGGAACGCGCCGCGGACGACGGTGCTCGGGTCCGGGTAGTGGTGGATCAGATCGCGTCGTACACGGAGAGTCGGCTGGAACGGGTGGACAAAGCGAGCCTGGGCGCGCAGGCCAGCTGGGGCTGAGCCGCTTACGCCTTCAGCAGGTCATCCGCGTCGACGGGTCGGTGGTGGTATCGAGCCACTTGCCGTAAGCGTCGCCGCCTGCTGCGCGAACGTCCTTGCAGATCTTCGACTCGGTGTTCCCGGATTCGCGATACACCGTGTAGATCGCCGTCCCCGAATCGGAGACTTGACGCAGTGACGGGCAGGACTGGTCTGTGCGTAGGTATTTCGAGCCGGGGAACGCGTCGAGGTAGTTCTGGATCTCGCTGGCGTACGTTGCCGGATCGGTGGCATTGGCCAACACCACGATTCCGGTTCCTTTGCACGAGGGGACGGTGATCGGCTTGCTGACCCCGAGGTCGCCATTTCTCGCGCCCGGGTTCGACGCCCGGGTGGTCGTGGTCGCCTGCAGTCCGGCGGTGGGTAGCGGCTCGAGCTTGGGCGTTCTGGCCGGCTCCTGAGTGGGTGCCGGTGCCGACGTGGCGATGGAAGCTGCTGCAGTGGTGGGTGATTCGGGTCCCGAGTTCCCCAGCATTACCCAGGCCGCCGTGCCTCCTGCGGTCAGAACGAGTGCAACTCCAGCCGCACCGATCGCGATCGGGGCTCGGTTTCGCTTGGTCTTTGTCGCGATGTGCGTGTAGTTCCCGTGAGCGGGATTCGCCGTGGTGTAGATGGGCGGCCCGACGATCGTGGGGTGCAATCCGCCGGCGGCACCGGGGGTGTGGGTCGTCGAGAGGGCCTGCCGCGCTTGGAGTGCGAGCGCTCCCGTAGTCGGATAGCGGTGTGCGGGATCCTTTGCCATGCCGCGAGCCACGATGGCGTCAAAACCTTGCGGGAGCGACGGAACTGTCAGTGTGGGGCGTGGCGGCGGAGCGTTCAGGTGCGAATTGACCAGATGCTCGATGCTTGTGGTGTTGAAAGGTGTTGTTCCGGTGAGTGATTGGTAGAGGACACAAGCCAGGGAATAGACATCCGCTGCGGCCGTCGGCGTTTCGATTCCGAACCGCTCCGGCGCCATGTATGCATACGAACCGACTGCGCTTCCCTCGGTGGTGATCTTCGTGTCCGTCTGTGAGTATGCGATTCCGAAGTCGACGAGGTAGGCGAAGCCGTTGTTCGTGAGAATGATGTTGTCTGGTTTGACGTCGCGATGGATGAGTCCGCGCGCGTGCGCTGCGTCCAGCGCTGACGCTATCTGCGAGACGATGTCGACGGCTCGTACAGGCGTGAGTCGGCCGAATTCGGCCAACTCGGCGCGCAACGTATGACCTTCGACCAAACGCATGTCGATGAAGAGGACTCCGTCGATCTCGCCCCAGTCGTGTACCGGGATCACGTGCGGTTCGTTCAAGGCGGCGGTGGTGCGAGATTCTCGGCGGAAACGAGCTTGGAATGACGGGTCGGCCGCAAGTTCGCGATGGAGCAACTTGAGTGCGACCAGGCGATCCTTCGAGGTGTCGTACGCCTCGTACACTTCACCCATTCCGCCTCGGCCGAGGAGGCGACGCAACTCGTACACGCCGAATCGGGTTCCTGATCGCCCTTCGTGCGAGCTCGAGGCGTTTTCAGTCATCGTCGGTCCCATCGCTGCGGTGCAGAGTCGGCCATCAACATATCGTTGTCAGGAGGTGCCGGGGGACCGCCTAGACTGATGTACGTGGCGGGCCGAATTTCTGACAGAGACATCGCGGCCATTCGCGAACGCACTCGCATCGAGGACATCGTCGGTGAATACGTTTCACTCAAGCGTGCCGGTGGCGATTCGATCAAAGGTCTGTGTCCCTTTCACGACGAGAAGTCGCCGTCGTTCCACGTGCGACCCAACCACGGCCTCTACCACTGCTTCGGCTGCGGTGAGGGCGGGGACGTGTACTCGTTCCTGCAGAAGATGGATCACATCAGCTTTGTCGAGGCTGTCGAGCAGTTGGCGGATCGGCTCAGCTACACGATTTCGTACGAGGGTGGTGGGCCGTCCGTTCAGCGCGATCGCGGCACTCGTGCACGCTTGATCGCGGCAAACGCGGCGGCTCAGGAGTTCTACGCCGCTCGTCTGCGCGAACCCGATGCCCAGGCGGCTCGCGACTACCTCACCGAGAGAAACTTCGACGGTGCCGCAGCACTGCAGTTCGGGTGTGGATACGCGCCCGAAGGTTGGGACACTCTCACAAAACACTTGATGTCCAAGGGCTTCGAATTCAAGGAACTCGAAGCAGCCGGGCTGTCCAAAGAGGGGCGACGAGGTCCGATCGACCGGTTCCATCGCCGTCTTCTGTGGCCGATCCGCAGCGTCGCCGGTGACGTCATCGGCTTCGGTGCCCGCAAGCTTTTCGACGACGACACCATGCCGGGTAAGTACGTCAACACGCCGGAAACGATCCTCTACAAGAAGTCTCAGGTCCTGTTCGGCTTGGACCTCGCCAAGCGCGACATCGCCAAGGGGCACCAGGCGGTAGTCGTCGAGGGCTACACCGACGTCATGGCGATGCACTTGGCCGGCGTCAAGACCGCCGTCGCTTCGTGTGGAACCGCCTTCGGTGAGGAGCACCTCGCGATGCTCCGCCGACTCCTGATGGACGACAGCTACTTTCGCGGTGAGATCATCTACACCTTCGACGGTGATGCCGCAGGGCAGGCCGCTGCGATGAAGGCGTTCGAGGGTGATCAGAAGATGGCCGGGCAGACGTTCGTCGCCGTCGCGCCCGACGGAATGGACCCGTGCGATCTGCGTCTGAAGTCTGGTGACGCCGCCGTTCGCGACCTCGTGGCACGGCGCACTCCGATGTTCGAGTTCGTGGTGAAGTCCATCCTCACCGAACACGATCTGGAGACCGCTGAAGGTCGCGTCGAGGCACTGCGTCGTACCGTCCCCGTCGTTGCGCAGATCAAGGAATCAACTCTGCGCGACAGCTATGCGAATCTGTTGTGCGGATGGGTCGGTTGGGACGATCTTCCGTCGGTTCGACGACGAGTGCGTGACGAAGCTCGCAAACGGGCGTCGACGCGCGGATCTTCGCCGGCGCCCAAGCGTCGTCAGGTTGTCGAGGCACCTGCTGCCGATGCGCTCGCGCTGCCGATCGGAATTTCCAGGCCCCGGCCCAACGATCCGGCGCTCTCGACGCAGCGAGCTGTCCTCAAGGCCGCATTGCAGCACCCTGGCATCGCCGGCAGTGTCTTCGACTCGTTGCCTCCCGAGACATTCACCCACCCCGCCTACGTTGTCATCAGACAGGCAATGGCTGACGCCGGTGGAACGAGCAAGGGGCTCGGTGGCGCCGAGTGGATCGAAGTCGTCACCAAGGGCGTCGAGGACATGACGGTGGCCTCGGTTGTATCTGAGCTGGCCGTCGAACCGATGCCGTGCGACGAAGACACGGTTCCACGCTACATCAACGGAGTGCTCGCACGACTGCAGGAAGCGTGGGTGGGCGAGCAGGTTGCCGACCTCAAATCCAAGCTTCAGCGCGTTTCACCTGCTGCGGCCCCTGAGGAATACAACTCACTGTTCGGAGACCTCGTGGCGCTGGAGCAGTATCGCCGACAGCTGCGTGAGCAGGCTGTCGGCGACCAAAGCGTCTGACCTAGCGGTTTTTCTTCAACTGGTCGTGGGGGACCAGAATCGTGGTCTCCTCGTTGATCGGCTTCATCGGCTCGAGCTTGGGCTGAGTACTCAGTGAGTCGGCCAGCTTCTGCCGTGACGCGTCCAACACCTTCTTTGTGGCCGGACTAGTGGCCACCGCCTTCGCGGCCCGGCTGATCTGCTCGTATCGTGCGCGGCCCGCTTTGGTTCCCAGGACGTACCCAGCTGCAACACCGATCAACAAACGCATCATTCCTGCTTCCCTCCAGCACCGATCGTCCTGACTCCATCCTGCCTGATGACTCGCTGGGCAGGCGATTTGGTACTTCGGTGGAGGATTCGCTACAGTTTCTCAGGCAACGCCGGAACGGGCGAAGCGAGCAAGACAATCCCCTGTAGCTCAATTGGCAGAGCTTCCGACTGTTAATCGGACGGTTGCTGGTTCGAGTCCAGCCGGGGGAGCAGCAAAGCCCCTCACCTGAGAAATCGGGTGGGGGGCTTTCTTGTATTCGTCTGACCTAGTGCGCTCGCAGCAGGTCCACCGATCGAAGTGCCGATTCGACGTCTGCCGCCTTGTTTGCTTGTTCTGCGCGAATTCCCAGCCGTCGAGCGCTGAGGACGTTCACCGGGTTGTCGTCGACGAAGAAGGTCTGCTGTGGACGCGCATCGAGAAACTCCAGCGCAGCCAGGAAGGCCGCAGGGTCGGGTTTGGTAGCTCCGAGCATGCAGGAGAAAACATGCTCGTCGATTGCCACTGGAGTTACAACACTTTCGATGGCGGCCAACAGGACAGGTCCATTGTCGGAGAGTGTGGCGACCGCGACGCCCTCGCTTCGAAGCGCGATTGCGAGATCGATGACTGCGCGGTCCGGGATGAAGGCCTTGGCCCAGGCTCGGCGAAGGTCGTCGCGGTCACCGGGAAACCCGAGCCGTCGAAAGCGTTCCAGGATCGCGGTTTCGGAGTGAAGGCCGAGGTCGCATTCCTGGTCGAACCCGGACGCGAACACGAGGGCATGAATCTCTTCTTCAGTGACGCCGATGGCCGCTGCCAGTTCTGCGGCGCGAAGTTCAGGCTCGAATCGACACAGCACCCCGCCCAGGTCGAACAACACGAGTTCAGGTGGTCCGCTGTCGTTCGCCATGTCGGAGAGGATAGGCGTCATCAGCACCCGTGAACGCGACGCGTAGATATTGGCGACAGATACACCAAAGCCCGACGCAAGTGTCTGCGTCGGACTTTCGGTGGAACCGTCGAACTGTTTGACGGGTGTGGTTACTTCGCTGCGCGATCCGACGGCTCGAACAGCCGGATGATGTGGCTGGGGTTGATGTAATAGACACCATTCGGAGAATTGAGGACGAGAGTGTCTTCGGTGAAATCGGTGACGGTGCCGTTCAGCTTCGCGCCGTCGGACATGATGATCCGGATCGTGGCCTTCGAGTTCTTGAATTCGGTCAGTGCAAGCTTCATGTGGTGATCCTGTTCCGTGGGGTGTGCACTCCCACGGTATCGGCTCATCGCGCCTGTGCCGACCAACCTTGGAAGACTCGACTCGAAAGAGTGCAACGCGTCACCGCCTGCCCGATTGTGATCCGCGTCGGATGTGCCGGTAACATTCGGATTCGCCGCGATGCATCGCATCCGGATGGGGCGGTAGCTCAGTCGGTTAGAGCCGTGGACTCATAATCCATTGGTCGCGGGTTCGAGCCCCGCCCGCCCCACGTTCAGGTGCCGTGAGCCCGCGGGTCAGCCCCAATGATTTTTGTCGAAGATCATGCTGCAGACGATCGCCAAGGCGACTAGTGCGCAAAGTGCAATCACCAGGACAGTTGCCCACACGTTGTTGGGATTGAATCGCCTGGCAATGCGCCTGCGGTTGCGTCTGAGTCGAGCGTTCGTGGTCACACAAGGAATCGTCGCATCATGATCGTCGATCGCAGATGAGGTGAAAGTCTCGGATCCAGATGACCAATTTCCCGACAGTGTCGGATGTGCAACGCTTCTGGACGTGACCGAGATGGCGACCACTCGGAAGACGAAGGAAAAGTAGGTACCTATCCAGGTATTTCAGCGTATGTGCTCAACTAGCCGAAGTGTCACGCTCTAGATGTACCTACGCACGGCGATCGAAGGTGATTTCGACGATCGAACTCAGGGGTCACTGAACAATGGTCTGTACCTGCCGGCGCGAGCCCGGCCCACAGGTGACGACGATGCGTTCCAGTGACCCCCTGAGCGTCGACGCACGCTGGTTAAGCAGATAGCTGGCACGAAACCATCTTCGCCTGGTGTAGGTGCAGGCAGTCGAGCCGACCCCCCGCGGCTCGGCTGCCCCCAAACAGGCGAGGTGGGGCCCGATTGGACGCGTTAGAACTGGCGACTGAAAGTTCCGTACCGATTCGGGGAGGAATGCGACTCGGGATCGTATGCGCAGCTACGAGATCGTGGCCAACGTGAACAGTCGAAATCCGTTCCACTGCTGAGCAATGCGCGCCGCCATTCGTTGACGCGCTGACCGGCAGCCGACTGTCGAAGAACGACGCTACTCGAGGACTGGAAACGGACAGGGCCCCGCAACCGCGGGGCCCTGTCCTTGTCTGAAAGGCGCTGTCGGACTTGGGTCATCAGCGTCGAGGACTTCGCGCTCCATCACGTTTAGTTATGTGATCAGGGGTGATGGAAAATATTGGGTACGAAAGCCGTCGAGGGCTGTCTCGCCGTCGTTGTCTGCTGCAGGTCCATTTGCCGTGCTTCGTGAATCGCAGAATCCGCAGCCCGCGAGAGCTCAGTAGTTGCCCTGATCGGACGCAAAACCGGGCAATCGGAACAAAACACTTGTCGAATCGTTACAACTATTGGTAAAGTGTAACGAAGAGCTGCAAGTTAACAGCAACTTCAAGGTCGCACTACCGGAAGCCGATGGGCGCCGGGGGAGATTGGTCTGCTGTCGATGGACGCGACGCCGTTGGGCGGCACAGATAAAGGCTCTGCGAGTTGCTCCCGGTCGCACCCCTGATCAACCTGACAGACCAACGTAACGGAGAACATACTGTGACAATCAAGAACTCGATCGCGCCTGGTGTCATAGCCGATCACGGAAACAGGCTGTTCGGCAACATTATTCGATCAGCCGACGGTGAGGAACTCGTCCAGCGGCTGAATGCCATGTTCGAGCGAGCGAACAGCACAGGTCAGGTGGTGAATCAACGAGAACTCTCGACCGTGCTTTCTGCGCGGAGACCCGAGGGTTCGCCGGGCGACACGTCGATTCCGACGCCTGACAGGTTGATGCATGCAACCGAGGGACTCTCGTACGAATCCCTCTCCTTGTTGATTCGTGCGGCCGAGCATTTGCTGCGTTCGGAGGGGGTACATGTCGACTCGACGCCTTTCACCTGAGGGACGACGAGACCAGTTGAAGTCTCGGCCAGAGTCGCGTCACAGGATCTTTGACGTTGAACTGAAAGCTCTGGGGAATTTCAAGTGACCGGCCGTCGCAGACGAACGAAAATTTGTCACCAACGGAATGACGTTGATACGTCGTTGTCCGGAATTCCGTTGTGCGATAAGCGAACCGGACGCCCCGCGTTGCTCAACCGCAAGATCCCGATTCCGCTGCTTCGGAGGCTTCTTGGATGCGCTGACGCGCCTCAGCGTCGAATCGTCTCCAGTCGTCGTGCGGTCCGCTCATGTATTCGCGGACTCGATCGATCGGCGACGTGGAATCGGTCGGAGTATGTCCCAGTTCTTCGGCCGATCCGAGTATCGACCGGCAAATCTTGTCGACGGAGTCAGATGCCGATACCGGCACAGAAGTACGGATCAACATTCACCTCGGGAAGCCGCATGAAGTGAATTGACTATCGCAGTCTGCTGTTGCGGTGTGAACGCTGCCCAGGCGCTGGCGGAACCCACGAGTTCAGGGACATCGTTCCATCCAGGGCTCTGTAGCCGGGCCAACGCCGCCTCGACCGTCCCGAAAACTTCGAGGTACGCATGTGCGTCGTCGCATGTGAAGGCGAGTTCGTGTGGTTCGGCGTCGCCCCCGTCCCCGTCACACGAAGTAAGCATCAGCACGAATGGAATCGCAATACCGATCATAATTCGCTTCATCGGCCAATCGAAGCAGACTGACCCCGCCCTGGCGGACTATTCTCGATCCATGCCGATCACCCCGGATACAAAGAACTGGACCTGGGTCCTCGAACGCCCATGCGGCGAGTGCGGGTTTGATTCGTCCGCTGTTGCGTTCGCGGATGTTCCAGATCTTGTGCGTAGCAATGCCGTCTCGTGGGCCGAGGTACTGGAGCGCGAGAATGTGACGGAGCGACCGGACAGCGAAACATGGTCAGCGCTGGAGTATTCCGCCCACGTACGCGACGTGTTCAGGATCTTCAAGGTGAGGTTGGAACAGATGCTCGAATTCGACGATCCGCAATTCGAGAACTGGGATCAAGACGCAACAGCTGAGGCCGAGCGGTACAACGACCAAGATCCGGCAACGGTGGCATCGGAATTGTCCGACGCCGCGGCGGAAGTCGCGAACGCCTTCGAAACCGTGCCAGAGGGTAGCCGCCAACGACGGGGTCTCCGCAGTGACGGATCGGCGTTCACCGTCGAATCGTTGGCGGCCTACTTCATTCACGATCCGATCCATCACCTGCACGACGTCTCGGCGTAGTCAGAGCCCGCGCACCTCCTCGAGGGTTCTTCTGGCTCCGACGGAGTGCAACGAGTCGAGGGTCTTTCGGAAGCTTGCGACAAATCGGCGATCGTCCACGAGATCGCCGAACACTTGGCGGTACCCGATGAAGGCCAACGGGTCGCTCGATTGTTTCTGGGCGAGCGGCACCAGAGCGTCCGACAGCTGATCGACGACGGTGATGGGATCTCCGTTCTCGTCTGTGCCCTCGGCGTAGCGGGCCCAGCTGGCGACAATTGCGGTGGACAGGTTGATCGACCCACCGGTGTCGAGTTGGGTCCGGATGACGGGCAACAGCCACTTGGGAATTCGATCGGACGACTCGGCGCACAGACGCGCAATCGTGTCGCGGACCTGGGGGTTCGAGAATCGTTCGATGAGGGTCTTCTTGTACTGATCGAGGTCGACGCCGGGTACCGGATCAAGGGTCGGCGTCGCTTCCAGATTCATGTAGTCGAGCAGGAACCCTGACAAGAGTTCGTCCTGGCATGCCTCGTGGACCAGGCGGTATCCGGCAAGGTAGCCGAAGTACGCGATGCCTTGATGGCTGGCATTGAGAAGGCGCAGTTTCATCAGTTCGTACGGGCGAACATCCGGCACGAGATTGACGCCGGCATTCTCCAGAGGTGGCCTGCCTGAGGTGAACTCGTCCTCGAGGAACCACGCGGTGAACGGCTCAGCTGCGACCGGCCACTGATCGTCCACGCCAAACGTCTCGGCGATCTCGGTGGTCACCTCGGCTGTCGTGACGGGTGTGATCCGGTCGACCATGGAGTTGGGGAAGGCGCCGTTCTCGTCGATCCACTCCGCAAGTTCGGGATCCTTCAGGGCGGCGAACGCTCCGACTGCCGTCCTGGCGACCGATCCGTTGCCTTCGATGTTGTCGCAACTCATGATCGTGAACGGGGTGAGGCCCCGGTCGCGACGGAGTGCGAGTGCCGCACAAATCAGACCGAAGGTGGTGCGGGGGAGTGTTCCCGGCTCGAGATCGTGCATCACATCGGGATGGGACGCGTCGAACTCGCCCGTAGTGTGCGAGATGTTGTATCCGCCCTCGGTGATGGTGAGAGATACGATTTTCGTCGATTCGGATGCCATCTTTTCGATCACCGCCTCCGGATCGTCGGGCGCGAACAAGTACTCGACGATCGACCCGATGACCCGGCCCTGGAGGGTTCCGTCAGCATGCTTGAGCGCCAGCGTGTAGAGGCCGTCCTGCGCGCGGAGTGCGTCTTTCATTCGCTTGTCCGACGGCATCACTCCCACTCCGCAGATTCCCCAGTCGAAGGCTTCACCTCGTCGCAGGAGGGTATCGATGTACATGGCCTGGTGTGCACGGTGAAAGCCTCCGACACCGAAATGCACTATGCCGGTAGTGACTTTGCTCCGGTCGTAGTTCGGCACTTCGAGTTCAGCATCGAAGTCGAGCAAGGTCTTCGTATTGAGTTCCATGAAAGTTCTAGTCTCCTTCGGCGACGATGACTACGGCTTTGATGCTGCCGGGAATGCGATCGGCCACCAGGGCCTCTTGCGATCGTTCGAGTGAAAAGCGTGCTGTGACCATCGAATCCAGATCGACGCGCCCGGCAGCGACCAGTGCGGCGGCGATCGGCCACGTGTTGGCGTACCGGAACACTCCGGTGAGCATCAGTTCGCGATTCTGAATGATCGGGACCGGCAACGGTATCTCGTCGGCACCCATTCCGACCAGAACGACGGTCCCAGCGGGCCGAACTGCGTGAATCCCGTCGATTACTGCGGCCGCGGCACCCGAGGCGTCGATGAACGCATCGACGGCCAGCGAGCGTACGTCGCTTTCACGAGGATCAACGACGGTTGTTGCGCCGAATTTCAGTGCCACATCACGCCGGGCCGCATCGATGTCCGAGACGATGACTTCCGTCGCGCCGAATGCCTTGGCCACCTGCGTCGTCACGATTCCTACCGGGCCGGCGCCGGCGATCAACACACGAGAGCCGGCAGTGATTCCCGCTTTCTGGGCTGAGGCGATCCCTACGGAGAGTGGCTCGAACAGCGCAGCTGCCTCGTAGGACACGGAATCTGCGATGGGATGGGCGAAGTCGGCACCGATCGTGACGTAGTCGGTCAGTGCACCGTCGATCGGCGGCGTCGCGAAGAACTCCATATGAGGGCAGAGGTTGTATCTGCCTGCCTTGGATTCGGGACTTGTCGGATCGGGCTTCTGAGGCTCGATGGAGACGCGCTGCCCGATGCGTCTTGGGTCGACGCCGTCACCGACTGCGGCGATGCGTCCCGATGCTTCGTGTCCGAGAACGAGCGGTGAGTTGACTACGTAAGGGCCGATGCGACCTTCGTGAAAGTAGTGCGCGTCCGACCCGCACACGCCCACGGCATGGATGCGAACGAGGACTTCACCCGTCTTCGGGGACGGTCGTGGTCTCTCGACCATCTGCATCTTTCCGGTCTCAACAAGGACATTTGCCCGAATTGTCGCAGGTAGATCGACGGATTCTCCGGAAACTGTTGTGTGGGTCACAACGTAGATGTTAGCTTAATGAGCATAAGAACATCTAGTGAGCATCTGCTCACGATCAAGAAACTTTGAACCTGATACACAAGGAGACCGTGTGAACCAGTCGGCTCAGCCCGCAGGACTCAAGTCGTCGAAGTTGCCGGCTTCCGAGGATGTGCGGCTCGCCTTGCGGGCAGCGACCATGTATCACCTCGAAGGCGCTACTCAGGCGGAGATTGCAGCGAAGTTGGGCGTCTCGCGGCCTACGGCCGGGCGGCTGTTGGCCAGGGCGCGGACGCAAGGTTTGGTCAGGGTCGAGATTATGGTGCCGCCGGAGCTCGAAGGTTCGGTGAACACGGAGTTGGAATCGAAACTGGAGAAGCACTTCGGGTTGGCCGAAGTTTTGATTGTGCCCGAAGCAAATTCGGACTCGGACGATCCGGACTTCGACGCGCTCGGCCGACGAGCAGCGGAAGTTCTGGTTCGTCGTCTGCAGCCGTCGAGCGTTCTCGGGTTTACCTGGGGTCCGGAAACCGTTGCGGTAGCAGGATCTTTGCCAGACAAGGCGGCGAAGTGCTCGGCTGTGGTACAACTTGACGGCTCCATGACGGTGACCGACTACCAAACCGGTGTCGACTTCACCATCGGCCGATGTGCACAACAGTTGCAGGCCAATCCTATTCGCCTCAATGCTCCGCTATACGCCGACCCGGCGACTGTGGAGTCGATGCGAAACGACTCGGTCATCTCGAAGGCGCTGCAAGCCGGAACTGATTCCGACATCATGGTTTTCGGAGTTGGTGCCGTCTCGACTGCCACGACCTTGTTTGCCGGTAGCTTCGTCGACTCGACCATGCTGGACGAGTTGGAAAGTCGAGGCGCTGTCGGTGAAATCGGCGGCCGTTTCTACACGATCGACGGCAATCCAGTGGAGGGGCCACTGCCTGAGCGAACGGTCTCCGTATCGCTCGACGCAGTGAAATCCTGCGATCAGACGATTCTGATTTCGGGGGGAACACACAAACGCCAGGCCGTTCTGGGCGCATTGCGCGGAGGTTTGGCAAACGTACTCGTCACCGACGTCGAGTGCGCCCAGTGGCTGCTCGAAGGCTAGCGATCTCACGAGTTTCGCTGTCCGAGCGCGCGACTGACACGCAAGTGTGAAGGAAGGTAATCCGTGAAAACAGGAAGACGAGTGTGGGGCGCTGCCGCGGCGGCGCTCTGCCTCCTGGTGTCGGGATGTGCGGGCGCTGGTGCGCTCGGTGGTTCCGGCGAACGAACAGTCACCATCGCGATGGTGTCGAACTCGCAGATGCAGGACGCCATCAAACTGGCGCCGGCTTTCGAAGCCGAGAACCCTGGCATCGACCTCAAATTCGTCAGCCTTTCCGAGAACCAGGCGCGTGCCAAGATCACAGCGTCGACGGCAACCGGCGGCGGTGAGTTCGACGTCGTGATGATCAGCAACTACGAGACACCTCAGTGGGCCGCCAACGGTTGGCTCACGAACCTGTCCGAGTATGCAGACAAGACGCCCGGTTATGACGAGGACGACTTCATACCGTCGATCAAGACTTCTCTGTCATACGAGGACAGTATGTACGCGGTCCCGTTCTACGGGGAGTCGTCGTTCCTGATGTACCGCAAGGATCTGTTCGATCAGGCGGGGATAACAGTTCCCGAAGACCCGACGTGGCAAGAAGTTGCAGGTTGGGCAGCGCAGTTCGACAACCCGGATGCCAAGATGGCGGGAATCTGTTTGCGTGGAAAGCCTGGCTGGGGCGAGGTACTCGCGCCGCTGAACACCGTGATCAACACCTTCGGTGGACGCTGGTACGACGAGAATTGGAATGCGCAGCTGACCAGTCCGCAGGTCGAGGATGCGGTTCAGTTCTACGTGGACACGGTCAAGGAGCATGGTCAGCCGGGCCCTGCCACAAGCGGATTCGGTGAATGTGCAACACAATTCGCGCAAGGCAACACGGCGATGTGGTACGACGCGACGTCGGCTGTGTCGGTTCTCGAGGACCCTGCGTCGTCGAAGGTAGTCGGCAACATCGGATATGCGAAGGCCCCGAAGGCCGAGAAGTCCGATCCTGGTTGGCTCTACACCTGGGCGCTCGGAATCCCGGAGTCGGCAAAGAACAAAGATGACGCCTGGAAGTTCATTTCCTGGATGACGAACAAGGACTACATCCAGAAGGTCGGAACCGAACTCGGCTGGTCGAGAGTTCCTCCGGGAAGTCGCCTATCGACCTACGAGATTCCGGAATATCAAGAGGCCGCACAGGCATTCGGTCCGATCACCCTCGAATCGATCAACAATGCAGATCCGAAGAACCCGACAGTGCAACCGGTTCCGTACACCGGCGTCCAGTTCCTCACCATCCCTGAGTTTCAGGACCTGGGCACTCGCGTCAGCCAGCAGATCAGTGCTGCCATCGCGGGTCAGAAGAGCGTGAAAGAAGCACTCGAACAATCCCAGCAGTATGCCGAGGTGGTCGGCAAGACCTATCAGGAGAACCGATGACTACGGTTGCCGAGCCCAGAACTACGGTGGACGACGCGCCACCGGTCCGTGTCGAAAAGAAGATCTCCCGCGCCGAGGGTTGGCGTCGTAGAGGTCCCCTGTTGCCGGCGTTGATCTTCTCGATCGTCGTCACCCAGATTCCGTTTCTGTTCACCCTCTACTACTCGACGCAGTCGTGGAACCTTGTCCGGCCGGGATCGCGGCACTTCAACGGGTTCGACAACTACATCGAGGTTTTCAAGGACAGTCAGTTTAGGGAAGTCGCGGTCAACACGGTCATCATGATCGTGGGTACGGTCATCGTTTCGGTGATCCTCGGACTCGCGTTGGCACTCCTACTCGACAGAGCCTTCCTCGGTCGCGGGATCGTGCGGACACTGCTCATCACGCCATTTCTCATCACCCCCGTCGCTGGCGCATTGCTCTGGAAGACAACAATGTTCGACCCGGTATTCGGTATCGTGAACTTTGTCCTCCAGCCTTTCGGTGTCGGCCAGGTCGACTGGGTCAGCAAGTTTCCGCTCGCCGCCGTCATGATCAATCTGATCTGGCAGTGGACGCCTTTCATGATGCTGCTCATTCTGGCCGGCTTGCAGTCCATGCCCCGAGACATCCTCGAAGCCGCACGGGTGGACGGAGCCAAGCCGTTTGCGATGTTCCGCGAACTGACACTGCCGCACCTGCGCCGCTTCATCGAACTCGGTGCAGTTCTGGGTGCGATCTACCTCGTGAACACCTTTGACGCGGTGTACATGATGACGTCGGGCGGGCCAGGCGTGGCCAGCTCGAACCTGCCGTTCTACATCTACCAGCGCGCATTCCTCGGCTTCGACGTAGGTCAAGCTGCGGCGATGGGTGTCGTGACAGTGATCGCGACCATCATCGTCTCGACACTCGCGCTCCGATTGATCTTCAAGAGCTTCACCGGCAACGAGGAGGCGGCGTGATGACTGCCGTAGAGACGACAAGCGCGACGACCGACAAACCCGTCGTCAAGAAAAAGAAGAGCAGTAAGTTCAGTCCGTGGTCGGTCGTGGCGTGGATCGCCGCTCTCGGATTCTTCTTCCCGGTCTTCTGGATGGTCCTGACCGCGTTCAAGACCGAGGCAGACGCCTACACGGACCCGCCGAAGCTGTTCTTCACTCCCACCCTCGAACAGTTCCGTGCCGTCCTCGATTCCGGTCTGGGTACAACGCTGGCGAACTCGGCATTTGCCACAGGAATGTCGACGATTCTTGTTCTGCTACTGGGTGTTCCGGCTGCGTTTGCATTGTCTCTTCGCCCGGTGAAGAAGACGCAGGATGTGCTGTTCTTCTTCATCAGTACCAAGATGCTCCCAGTCGTCGCCGCAATCGTGCCGCTGTACGTGATCGTCAACGACATCGGATTGCTCGACAACATCTGGGCGCTGGTCATCTTGTACACATCGATGAATCTGCCGATCGCAGTGTGGATGATGCGTTCGTTCTTTCTCGAAGTCCCCGGCGAGCTTCTCGAAGCCGCCAGCATGGACGGCGCGAGTTTGTGGACCTCGGTTCGAGAGGTGATCCTCCCGCTGATCTCGCCCGGAATTGCTGCGACTGCGCTGATCTGCGTGATCTTCTCGTGGAACGAATTCTTCTTCGCAGTCAACCTGACAGCTGTTCAAGCGCAGACGATTCCGGTCTTCCTGGTCGGGTTCATCACCGGCGAGGGCCTGTACTGGGCTCGGCTCTCCGCGGCAGCGACCATGGCGGCATTGCCCGTCATCCTGGCCGGTTGGTTCGCCCAGAACAAACTGGTGCGCGGCCTGTCCTTCGGTGCAATCAAATAATTCTCCTCACCCTCTCAGGAGTTCGTCATGGCTGAAATCTCGTACCAGAAAGCGTCTTGCATCTACGAAGGTGCCGGGACCCTCGCTGTAGATTCACTCGATCTTGACATCAAGGACGGGGAGTTCATCGTGCTCGTCGGTCCGTCAGGTTCCGGAAAGTCCACGGCCCTGCGCATGTTGGCAGGGCTCGAGGACATCGATTCCGGTGCGATCACCATCAACGGCAAGGACATGACCGATGTCCCGTCGAAGGATCGCGACATCGCAATGGTCTTCCAGAATTACGCGCTGTACCCCAATAAAACCGTCGGCGAAAACATGGGGTTCGCGTTGAAGATGCGCGGTGTGCCCGTCGAGGAGCGCAAGAAGAAAGTTGCCGAAGCGGCCAAACTGCTTGACCTTACGGAATACCTCGACCGCAAGCCGGCCAAGCTTTCCGGCGGCCAACGGCAGCGAGTTGCCATGGGCCGAGCAATCGTTCGTGAACCGCAAGTGTTCTGCATGGACGAGCCGCTCTCCAACCTCGACGCAAAGCTACGCGTCCAGACCCGCACGCAGATCGCGGCGTTGCAGCGTCGTCTCGGAACCACCACCGTCTACGTCACGCACGATCAGGTGGAAGCGATGACGATGGGTGATCGCGTGGCAGTGCTCAAGGGCGGCAAGTTGCAACAATTCGCTTCTCCGACCGAACTTTACGATCGGCCGGCCAATGCGTTTGTTGCAGGCTTCATCGGATCTCCCGGTATGAACTTGGTAACGGCGCCGGTCAGTTCGGGTGGGGTGCGTTTCGGCGACGTCGAGGTTCCGCTGGACCGCGAGCAGATGGCGGCAATCGCCGCGGCCGGTCTGGCTTCGGTCACAGTAGGAATTCGGCCCGAGCAATTCCAGGTGGTTGCTGCCGGAGACGGAATCGCAGCTCAGATCGACCTGGTAGAGGAACTGGGCAACGAGTCGTACATCTACGCACACGTGCCTGGAACCGAAGCCGACCCGATCTCGCTCGTTGCACGCACCGGCGGGCGATCGAAGCTGCAGTACGGCCAGACGCTGGGCTTCGAGCGGGTGGACGGTCCTGTTCACCTCTTCGACCCGACTACGGGTGAGCGCGTGGGTAGCTGAATCCCACCACAATCGTGACCTGCTCGGCACCCGAACTCGTTCGTGCCGAGCAGGTCACATCCATCTTCGACTGGTGAGAAGGTTAGGGTCTACCGATGAGTGATACACGCGAACGATCCGTCGTGGTGTGTGGTGAGGGACTGGTTGATCTGGTTCCGGTGGGGGAGAACTTCTCACCCAAGTTGGGCGGTGGACCGTTCAACGTTGCGATCGCGGTGGGTCGACTCGGATCCGACGTGGGATTCGTCTCTCGCTTGTCCACCGACGCCTTCGGAGATCGGATGATCGACTCGCTGGCCGCGTCGAATGTCGACACGACCGGAGTCGAACGTGGGCCCGAGCCGACAACTCTGGCCGTCGTGAACCTTGCAGCGGACGGAGGTGCGCGGTATTCCTTCTACCTCGAGGGAACGGCGGATCGACAGTTCGCGCTGCCGAAGCTTCCCTCTGCCCGGGCATTCTCGTTCGGAACGCTGTCGCTGGTGCTCGAGCCGGGGGCCTCTGCCTACGAAGCCATGCTGCACGAAGCACACGCCCGCGGTCGACTCACCATGGTGGACCCCAATATTCGTCCGGCGGTGATCTCGGACCCGGAAGCATATCGACGACGATTTCGTTCGTGGTTGCCCGCCATCGATATTCTCAAAGTGAGCGACGACGACGCGAAGTGGTTGGGTTCGGTCGACGGCGCCGAGTGGCTCGACGAAGGCGTCGGCGCCGTACTGCTCACCCGTGGTGGTGACGGGTTGCGGTTGATCACCAAGGAACTCGATGTTTCGGTGCCGGCGCCCGCGGTCGACGTCGCGGACACGATCGGTGCGGGCGATACCGTTCACGGAGCCCTGCTGGCCTACCTTGATCGTCACGATGCACTCGACGTCGCCGTTGTGCGCGGGTTCTCCGAGGCAGACTGGTCGGCCGCGTTGACCTTTGCCGCACGCGCGGCAGCCGTCACCGTGTCACGACCAGGGGCGGATCCGCCGTGGTCAAGGGAGTTGGGCCTGCCCGTCTAGCACTGGGGACCACCGCCCTACTGCGAGCGCAGTACGTCGAACTGCCTACCTGTGCACGATGTGCGACGGGGTCGTGTATCGGCACAGTGATACGCATGTCGATATTCCTGTACAAACTCTCGCGACTCGCGTTTCGGCGCCGCTGGGCAATGGTGGGCTTCTGGGTCGTCCTGCTGGTGGCGGGCGGAGTAGGCGCAGCAACGCTGTCCGGTCCGACCGTCAACACATTGTCGATCCCGGGCACAGAATCGCAAGCGGCACAGGATCTTCTGGCTGAACGGTTCCCGGAATCGTCCACCGGCGGAGCCAGTGCTCGCATAGTCTTCGAATCTCCGGCGGGTACGACGCTCGCCGATCCGGCCATTCGAGAATCCGTCAGTGGATTGGTCTCTGCGCTCGGGAAGGACCCCGAGGTTGCAGCGGTATCGGATCCGTATGCCTCCGGCGGAGTGTCTCCGACTGGGACGATCGGATACATGCAGGTCTCCTATACCGCCGACTCGATGGACTTGCCGGACAGTTCGAAAGAACTGCTCGAGTCCGCCGTCCACGACGCCGCGGATTCAGGGCTGGCAGTCGATGTTGCCGGCAACGTGCTGATGGAAAGCAGCGCCGAATCGATGGGAGAGGTGATCGGAGTCGCGATCGCCGCGGTGGTGCTGACCGTCACCTTCGGTTCCTTGGTGGCGGCGGGGCTTCCTTTGATCAGCGCGTTGATCGGCATCGGCATCGCGATCTGCACGATCACCATCGCAACTGGTTTCATCGAATTGGGTTCGAGCACAACCGTCCTGGCAATGATGCTGGGGCTCGCCGTGGCGATCGACTATTCGCTGTTCATCGTCTCGCGCTACCGCTCCGAACTACGTGACGGACATGATCCGGAAATTGCTGCGGGCCGCGCAGCGGGGACTGCGGGTTCGGCCGTAGTGTTCGCGGGGTTGACCGTCCTCATCGCACTGGCCGGACTGTTCGTCGTGAACATCCCGTTCCTGACGAGCATGGGTCTGGCTGCAGCATTCGCAGTTGCTGTTGCAGTGGTGATTTCACTGACGCTGCTGCCCGCCACACTCGGATTTGCAGGGTCGCGCGTCCTGAGTCGGTCTGATCGTCGACTGCTGGCGTCCGGCGGTGAACTGACACACCGGAAACAGTCGGAGGGGGCGGGCTCGCGATGGGCCAAGTTCGTGATCCGGCGTCGAGTTCCGGTTTTGCTCGCGTCAGTCCTCGGGTTGGGATTGCTGGCGATCCCCACCTTCGGAATCAACCTGAGTTTGGCGAGCCCACCAGTGCCCGACACAACTGCCGCCAGGGCTACCGACCGACTATCCGAGGGGTTCGGTGCGGGGTTCAGCGGTCCGCTCATGGTGGTCGTCGACGTTTCCGACGCCACCGATCCGGCAGCGGCATTGAGCGGCGCCCAGGAAAAGCTCGGTGCTCTGCCCGACGTAGCGGCAGTGACGCCGCCAGCACTCAATCAGGCCGGCGATACAGCAGTCATCACGGTGGTTCCCTCGAGTGGCCCGGAAACCGAGGCAACAAAGGCGCTCGTCGCAGATATACGTGAGGTCGCCGGATCACTGACCGACGAGACCGGGGCCACGATGTCGGTCACCGGTCAGACAGCGTTGACGATCGACGTCTCGGACCGCCTGGCCGATGCCCTCGTTCCCTACCTCGCATTGGTCGTCGGCCTCGCCTTCATTCTTTTGATGCTGGTGTTCCGCTCGATCTTGGTACCGCTCAAGGCAACTCTCGGATTTCTGCTCTCGATCGGCGCGACGTTCGGTGTGCTGGTTGCGATCTTCCAGTGGGGTTGGTTCGCCGGCATTCTCGGAATCGAAGGCCAAACCGGATCAGTTGTGGCGATGTTGCCCATCTTCATGATCGGCATCGTCTTCGGGTTGGCGATGGACTACCAGGTGTTCCTGGTGACCAGAATGCGTGAAGCGTTCGTCCACGGTGACGGACCGGACGAAGCAGTCGTGAAGGGCTTCGACCAGGGCGCGCGAGTCGTCACGGCCGCGGCGCTGATCATGATCGCCGTTTTCGCGGGCTTCATCTTCGGCGGCGACGCCTTCATCATGCAGATCGGACTCGGACTCTCGTTCGCGGTTCTGTTCGACGCCTTCGTGATTCGTATGACCGTCGTACCGGCCGTCATGTCCCTGTTGGGCTCGAAGGCATGGTGGTTCCCCTCATGGCTGGACCGGTTGGTCCCGAACGTCGATGTCGAGGGGGAGCAGTTGACTGCGCTGCTCGCAGATTCGAAGGAATCCAGTGAACCCACGAGCGACAAGTTGTCGGTATGACCCGGATACGGTAGATCGATGACTTCGACATCGACGTGGGGTCGATGGTGTGCGGAACACCCGCGCACCATCGACCTGGCACTGACGATCCTCGTGCTCCTTGCCACGTGGACGGCGCACCGCATCGCGCTCGATGGCAATGACACCCGCGAAGTAACAGTTGTGGGAGTCCTTGTAACAGCGATCGCAGCTGCAACCATCGTATTCCGGAGGCGCTACCCGTTCTCGGCGCTGGCGGTGGCAGTACTTCTCGGCGTATTGATGATTACACTGTCAGCGCCGCCGAATGCCGGCACAGGTTCCGCGGCGATGGTGTGCCTCTACTACGTTGCCAGCACGAGTGACCGCCGGAGGACCTTCATCGCAGCGGCGAGCACAGTCAGCTCGCTGATGCTCGTCACAATCTTCCTGGGAGTGGGGAACAATCTCCTGCAGGAGGCACTGGGGTTGTTGGCCTGGTTGCTGATGGCAAGTTTCGCCGGCGCCGAGGTCCGTTCTCGCCGAGCCTATCTGGAGTCCGTCGAGGCGCGCGCGGTGCAAGCGGAAAGAATGCGCGAGGACGAGGCCCGACACCGCGTCGTCGAAGAAAGGATGCGGATTGCGCGAGACCTGCACGACGTTGTCGCGCACCACATTGCCTTGGTCAACCTGCAAGTCGGGGTCGCGTCGCACTTGATCGGGAAAGACCCGGAGAAGGCGACGACTGCACTACGCGGAGTGGAGGAAACGTCCAAGGTGGCACTCGATGAAATTCGGGCCACGGTCGGAGTTCTCCGTGACGCTCAGGACGGTGATCGCTCGATGAAACCGGCTCCGGGGCTTTCGGATCTACCGGCACTGGTGGATCAATTCGTCAGTGCGGGAATGGAAATCGAAGTGCGCGCAGTGGGTTCGCTGCGCCCTCTCGGGCCAGCAGTAGACCTCACGGCGTACCGAATTATCCAGGAAGCACTCGTGAATGCGAGCAAGCATGCGTTGCCAGGGGCCGTCACCGTGTCGTTGTCGTACGAAGCCGAGGTTCTGGTGCTGTCGGTCGAAAACTCCGGAACGGCAGTGCCTTCGACGTCACCGCCCGGGTACGGACTGCTGGGAATGAAGGAGAGGGCACAGGCAATGGGAGGCGAGGTCTCAGCAGGATTCCGCGCGGACGGGGGATTTCGTGTGGACGCCCAACTGCCGCTGGTCTCGGTCTCCAGCGGTTCGGAGCGTGAGGAGTCGTGAGTATTCGGGTGGTAGTGGCAGACGATCAGGCGCTCTTCCGTCAAACGCTTGCGCTGCTGATCGGTTCGGAAGACGACATGGAGGTGGTCGCCGAGGCGGCAGACGGAGAGCAGGCATTCCAGGCGGCGCTCGAGCACCGACCCGACGTTGTACTGATGGACATTCGCATGCCGGGCACCAGCGGAGTCGAAGCGACCGCCATGATCGCCGATCATCCGGATTTGTCCGACGTACACGTACTGATCCTGACGACCTTCGAAGTGGATGAGCATGTGGCACAGGCGATCCGAGCGGGAGCGAGCGGCTTCATCGGCAAAGGAATCCGAGCTGAGGATCTACTTGATGCTGTTCGGACGGTCGCAGGTGGGAACTCTTTGTTGTCGCCGATTGCGACCAGCGCGTTGATTTCTCGATTCCTTTCCACTCCGTCGCGGGCCGACTCGACTTCCGGGATTTTCGGTCAATTGACACCACGCGAACTCGAAGTGGTCACCCTCGTTGCCCTCGGGATGTCCAACGACGAAATCGCCGCGGAATTGGTGATCAGCGCGGTCACGGCAAAAACCCATGTGAACCGGGCGATGACGAAACTGGATGTCCGCGACCGCGCGCAACTGGTGGTTCTCGCCTATCAATGCGGTGTGGTGATTCCGGGACGCTCGGTGGATTGACTCGAGAAACTCTTGACTCGAACGGGTGTTCGAGTATTGTCTGGGGTGGGGATCGGGGGATTCAATGAGTGTTCTGTTGTCGGATGTGGTGTCTGGTTCTGCGGTGGGGTTGCGCGGACGACTGTGGCGGTTGTCTGCTGCGGAGTTACGTACCGCTGCTATCGAGGCGAGTGCGGAGATTCTTCGTCTCGAGGCCGTTCGTGTGGCGGTGGTGGACGAGTTGTCGATGCGTCCCGATGATCAGGTGATTGCCAGCCGCGGGGTGGGGTGCTGGTTGGCGGCGAACACGATGCTGCAGGTTCGGGACGGGAAGAAGATCGCCGCGTTGGGTGCTGCGCTGCGGCCGTTTCCGGCGGTGGCTGCCCGGTTCGATGACGGGGATTGCTCGTTCGAGCACGCGGTGTTGATCGTGGCGTTCTGCGAGTCACCACCGAAGGGGATGCCGGAGGAAGCGCTCCCTCGCTGTATCGACTTGTTGCTGGCTGCCGCTTCCGGAGTGGAGGCCACGACCACGAAGGTACGGAACGTGATCGCGACCTTGGAGCGAGTGTTCGAATCCGACGAGATTCCGCCCGCCGAAGATATCGACCGCAACGAGCTCCGGATCGCGTCGACACTGAACGGCCGGGTGGTGGTGCGCGGAGATTTCGACGCCCTCACCGGTGAAATGCTGCTCTCCGCCCTGTCGAATCTGACGATGCCCACCCCGGCACCGGATGGAACCCCGGATTCTCGGTCTGCGGCGAAACGCACGGCGGATGGGTTCACCGAACTGATTCGGCGTTATCTGGACTGCGCGAAGACCGGTTTCGATGGTGGGCAGCGTCCGCACGTGAACGTGCACATCAACGCGCGTGATCTGGCTGAGCATCGGGACTGCGCCGCAACACCCGCTGCTTCTGGTGACGGAGTGGCTGTGTCGGATCTCGATGTCGGGCACATGCCGTGGCTCGGACCACTCTCGGTCTCGCAGACCAGACTCCTTGGGTGCGATTGTTTCCTGTCCACGGTGCTGCTCGACGACCACGGGGCGCCCTTGGATGCGAAACCCGGAAAGAGGTTGGTCACCGCCGAACAGCGAGTGGCGTTGATCGCCCGGGACAAAGGCTGCGCCTTCCCCGGCTGCACGTGTGTTCCCGCGTGGACCGATGCGCACCATATTCGGCACTGGGCGAACGGTGGCCCGACGGTGATGAACAACCTTGTCCTGCTGTGCCGTTCACATCACCGGCTGATGCACCGGAAATCCGGGTTCGTCGGGAAGTGGGTGATCCGGATCGGGGTCGACAACAAACCGTGGTTCATCCCGCCGCCCTCGATCGACCCCGGGCAGCATCCGCGGCCGGCGAACACGACATTCAAAACCTGAGGGGTCAAACCTCACATGCACCAGAACATGGCCAGGCCTGTTTCAGACCCGCTGCTCTGTGTCCGACCGATTGGTGGGAGGTGGAGTCGAATGGGTGCGTGCTTTCGGGGTGACTCTACTTTCGGGTGCCCGTGTGGCCTGTCCCACTCAGTGGGTCATTCCTTCGTCGTCGCCAAGCCGGTTGTGCCAGGTCATTTGGACGTCTGACCTGCAGTGCAAAATCTTTCGTTAGAACACGTTCCAATTTCGCGGATTTGTGGCTATGGTCACAGAGATAGATGCGGGTGTGCGAATGAAAGGGTGAAGTGACGTGAAGACCAAGGGTGCAATCCTGTGGGGCCTCAATGAGAAGTGGTCCGTCGAGGAGATCGAGATCGGCGAGCCGGTAGCCGGCGAAGTTCAAATTCGCATGGAAGCGGCCGGAATGTGCCACTCCGATCACCACATCGTCACCGGCGCGACCCCGATGCCGTCGTTCCCGGTCATGGGCGGGCACGAGGGTTCGGGCGTCATCACCAAGCTCGGCCCTGAGGTCAAGGGACTGGAGGTCGGCGACCACGTCGTTCTGTCCTTCATTCCGGCTTGTGGAACCTGTCCGGCGTGTTCGGCCGGGCATCAGAATCTTTGTGACCTCGGGATGGGCCTCCTCAGCGGCCAAGCCATCAGCGACGGCACGTACCGGATCCAGGCTCGCGGCGAAAACGTGATCCCGATGTGCCTGCTAGGGACGTTCTCGCCCTACATGGTCGTGAACCAGTCGTCAGTGGTGAAGATCGACAAGGACATTCCGTTCGAGGTTGCCGCACTCGTCGGTTGCGGCGTCCCGACCGGTTGGGGATCGGCAACCCACATCGCCGATGTGAAGCCCGGCGAAGACGTTGTGATCATGGGCGTCGGCGGCGTCGGTATCAGTGCGCTACAGGGTGCAGTTGCATCGGGCGCCCGGTACATCTTTGCCATCGACCCTGTGCCGTGGAAGCGTGAGCAGGCTCTGAAGTTCGGCGCAACGCACGCTTTCGAAAGCGCTGCCGCTGCCATTCAGCCGATCATCGACGCTACGTATGGACGCATGGCGCAGAAGACGATCATCACCGTTGGCGAAATGAAGGGTGAGTACGTCGAAGAAGCGATGATTCTGACGGCAAAGGCTGGTCGTTGTGTTGTCACTGCAATGGGGCACCTGACGGACATGGATGTGAAGCTGAACCTGTTCCTGATGTCGATGCTTCAGAAGGACCTTCAGGGCAACATTTTCGGCGGTGGCAACGCTCGCCAGGACGTGCCTAACCTCCTCGCGATGTACAAGGCAGGCAAGCTGAACCTCGACGACATGGTCACTCGGACCTACACGCTCGAAGGCGTGAACGACGGGTACCAGGACATGTTGGATGGCAAGAACATCCGCGGCGTCATCCGCTACACCGAAGCTGACTGGTGATCGAAAGCGCAACTCTTGTGCCAGTAGTCTGATCGGGTGCCCAGTACTCACAGTCTCGACGTAATTCAGCAGTGGCCGGTCGACAATGCGGCAGCGGTCGTCCTCTCCGGGAAGAATCCGGGTGAGGGCGACCGCATTCGTGGTTTCAGCGGCGACCAGTCGCATGTTTTCCCCCTGGCTTCGGTGACAAAACTGTTGTGCGCCTACGCGATTCTCGTGGCGGTGGAGGAAGGGGCGGTCGAGTTGGATGGGCCGGCCGGGCCTGAGGGGTCGACCGTTCGTCATCTCCTCGCACATGCTTCCGGGTTGGCATTCGCCGAACGTGTTGTTCAGGCGCCGGTGGCGTCGAAGCGGATCTACTCGAGTGCGGGATTCGAGGTGCTTGCCGAGTTGGTTTCCCGGGAGACCGAGATCGAATTTGCCGACTATCTTGCCGAGGCGGTGTTCGCGCCGTTGGGGATGACCAGCGCGGCTCTTGTCGGTCCTGCCGGTCACGGTGCGCAGGCATCGGCAGACGACTTGGCCAAGTTCGCGGCTGAACTGCTCTCGCCGACCCTGATCTCGACGCAGACGTTCGCAGAGGCGACAACCGTGCAGTTCCCGGGGCTCAACGGAATTCTTCCGGGATACGGCTCTCAGCGCCCCAACGACTGGGGACTCGGATTCGAAATTCGCGGCGAGAAGCGTCCGCATTGGACAGGTCTCGAGAACTCGGCCGCAACTTTCGGTCATTTCGGCCAGTCCGGGACGTTCCTGTGGGTCGATCCCACGATCGATACTGCGTGCGTCGTGCTTACCGATCGCGACTTCGGTCATTGGGCCAAGCCTTTGTGGACTGAATTGTCAGATGGCGTAGTCGGTGAAGTTTCGCGATAGAGCACAAATTTCTCTCCTTCCACTGGCGCAACACGGGTAACACAAGGCACACTGTTCAATCGAGCGTGCTGCACGAACTCGACAGAGGTCGTTGGGGAAGACGTCCCTCGTCGAAGCAGGAGGCTCGAGTGCGCGAAATGAATCAATTCGCGGACGTGACGACTGGTGTGGTTTACATCCACTCGTCGCCCGCGGCGCTGTGCCCGCACGTGGATTGGGCTTTGTCCGCCACGTTGGACAGCCCTGCCAAGCTCAGATGGACCTCACAGCCTGCCTACGACGGACTTCTGCGTGCGACGACGGACTGGACAGGTCCCGTCGGAACCTGTGCCCGCCTGGTCGATTCGCTACGCGCGTGGCCGATGTTGCGGTTCGAGGTCACGGAGGACCCGAGCCATGGCGTCGACGGCGAACGGTACAGCCATGTGCCCGGTCTGGGCTTGTGGCGCGGATCCACCAGTGCGAACGGTGATGTCGTTGTTGGGGAGATGAAACTGCGGTCCATCATGAATTCCGGTGGAGACATCGCCGCGGAGATCGATCGGGCGATAGGCGCACCGTGGGACGAGGAACTCGAACCCTTCCGGAGTTCAGGCGAAGGTGCCGAAGTGACATGGCTGCGAAGGCGTGTCAGCTGATTCGGGTCCATCCTGAACCCTGAGTGACCCTTTAGCTGGAATGACTCAGACTTGAACGACAAAGACTTGAATGACAAAGGTGGGCCCCGCCGTATCGGCGAGGCCCACCTTGCTGTCCAGGGTTGTCAGAGCGGAATGTTCTTGTGCCGCGCACGGACAGATGGCGCAGACGCGAGCGCAGCGGTGACGATGCTGCGAGTCTTCGCCGGGTCGATTTCCTCGTCGACGACGCCGATTTCGACAGCGCGGTCGACGCCGCCTGCGATCGCCTCGTGTTCGGCAGCGAGACGGTCGTGCAATGCTTCACGCTCGTCGTCCGGTGCCGCAGCGAGAGCCCGCTTGTGCAGGATGCCGACAGCAGCCTTCGCCCCCATCACGGCGACTTCGGAGTTGGGCCAGGCGAAAACGGCCGTGGCTCCGAGTGCTCGCGAGTTCATTGCAATGTATGCGCCGCCGTAGATCTTTCGAGTGACGACGGTGACGCGGGGGACAGTCGCCTCGGCGAAGGCGTGAAGTAACTTCGCGCCGCGCCGGACAACGCCCTCCCACTCCATCGACACCCCAGGCAGATACCCGGGAACATCGACGACGACTACGAGCGGCACGCCGAATGCGTTGCACAGTCGCACGAATCGAGCGGCCTTCTCTGCACTTTCGGAGTTCAGGCACCCCCCGAGTCGCAGTGGGTTGTTCGCGATGACGCCAACCGTGCGTCCGGCCATCCGGCCGAAACCGGTGACGATGCTCCGCGCGTAATTGCCTTGCAGTTCTTCGAAGCTCGACTCGCCTTCGACGTTGTCGAGCATTTCGTGAACGATGGGACGAACGTCGTATGCACGTTTTGCGGACGCAGGCATCATGGCGCGCAGATCGCTGTCGCCGAGTTCCGCTGCCCGCTGATCGAATTCGCCCTGCTCGCACATCATCGAGACCAGGCGGCGTGCGCGGTGCAATGCGTCGGCCTCGTCGTGTGCGGCGATGTGCGCGACACCCGACTTCTTGGTGTGTGTGTCCGGACCGCCGAGTGACACCATGTCGACCTGTTCACCGGTGACACTGCGAACTACGTCTGGGCCGGTGACGAACACTCGGCCTTCCGGCGCCATGATCACGACATCGGTGAGGGCTGGACCGTACGCGGCTCCACCAGCGGCAAAGCCGAGCACGACGGAAATTTGAGGTATGAGACCCGACGCACGGACCATGGCCTCGAAGACCAGTCCGACTGCGTGGAGTGCTTCGACGCCTTCAGCCAGACGCGCGCCACCGGAGTGCCAGAGACCCACGATGGGGGACTCTTCCTCGATGGCGGTATCGATGGCTTTGACGAGGTGTTTGCAACCGTCGACGCCCATTGCGCCGCCCATGACGGTGGCATCGGAGCAGTATGCGATGGTGCGGACGCCGTCGATGTTTCCGGACGCAGCGAGCACGCCGGACTTGTCACGGGCGTGGAGCGGCACTGTTGTGCCGGGGTCGAACAGATTTTCCAGGCGCGCAAGAGGATCGCGCGGGTCTGTCGATGATTCGGACTTTGTCACGGGGGCCAGGATGGTCATCGCGTCCTCCTTCAGTACGAGCCTTGGGTGGAACGAAAGGTCGGTGTTGTCCGCGGGTGACGTTGTGTTGCAACGACACCCGCGGACAGGTGCAAACCGCGGTTCGGGCTAGGCCCGACCGAAGGCGAGCGCGACATTGTGCCCACCGAAACCGAACGAGTTGTTCAGTGCGAAATCGAAAGAGCCGGTTCGGGGTTCACCCTTGACGACATCGAGATCGATTTCTGGATCCTGGCTGTCAACATTGAGCGTGGGCGGGATGATCCCGTCACGCACTGCCAGAACCGTGAGGACTGATTCGAGGGCGCCGACAGCGCCGATCGAGTGTCCCAGCGCGGATTTCGGGCCGTACACCGCAGCGTGATTGCCGACCGCTGCGTTGATTGCCTTTGCCTCTGCGATGTCACCGATCGGCGTCGCAGTGGCGTGGGCGTTGATGTGCTTGATGTCGGACTTCGTCAGTCCGGCCATCTCGATTGCTCGGGTCATGGCTCGCGCCGCGCCCAGGCCTTCCGGATGCGGTGCCACGATGTGGTACCCGTCCGAAGTGATTCCGGAACCGAGCAGGCGGGCATGAATGGTGGCCCCGCGTGCCTTTGCGTGTTCCTCGGTTTCGAGGATCATCAGTGCGCCGGCTTCGCCGAAGACGAATCCGTCGCGGTCCTTGTCGAAAGGACGTGAAGCTGCGGCCGGATTGTCGTTGTTGGTGCTCATTGCACGCATCATGGCGAAGCTCGCGATCGGAACCGCGTCGATGAAGCTCTCGACTCCACCAGCCACAACCATGTCCGCGTCACCCATGACAAGCATGCGGTGAGCGTGAGCAATTGCCTCGGAACCTGACGAACATGCCGACACCGGGGTGATGACGCCGCCGCGGGCCCCGAGTTCGAGCCCGACCGTTGCGGCCGGTCCGTTGGGCATGACCATCTGCACCGAGAACGGGGACACCTTGCGGTATCCGCCGCCACGGAGTTTGTCGACGGCGTCGATGAGCGTGTCGCCGCCGCCGAGTCCGGTGCCGATGACAACCGCGAGGCGGTCCTGATCGACTTCGGGGCTGCCGGCGTTGCTCCAGACCGTGCGACTCAACGTGAGGGCAAGGCGTTCCACCCAGCTCATCCGTCGAATTTCGACGCGGGACAAGCCCTCGTCTGGTGAAACCTTCAGGTGCCCGCCGATGCGAATGGGAAGGTCGAACTCGTCGATGAACGGGTCATCGAGGATTCCGATGCCGCTTTCGCCGGCGAGTAGCGCCTTCCACGTGCCATCCACATCACCAGCCACCGAGGTCGACGTCGCGAGGCTCGTGACGACGATGTCGGGGAATTTCCCTTTGCGGGTAGAAGCGGAAGTCACGGTCGGCTCACTCTGCGTTCTTGGCTTCGGCGCCTTCGGCTTCGAGCTTCTGGATGTACGCGACGATGTCGCCGACGGTGCGCAGGCCTGCGAGATCCTCGTCGGGGACCTTCACGCCGTACTTGTCTTCGGTCTGAACAGCGATCTCGACCATGGACAGGGAGTCGATATCGAGGTCGTCCACGAAGGACTTGTCAACGGTGACCTCGGAAGGCTCGATACCGGTGACCTCCTCCACGATCTGGCCGAGTTCCGCGATGATTTCTTCCTGAGTGTGGGCCACTGGTGTGGCTCCCTTCTTGATCGATTGAGGTGGGGTGAAACGTCCGGCCGCCGTTCGGGCTGATCGGCCGGGTGGGCGTCCGAGCTAGGTCAGCTCGGACAGTGCGGAGATATCCTCCGGGTTCTTGAGGGCCACCGTCGGTGTGCCACGCATTTCGCGCTTGGCAATTCCGACGAGGGTTCCGGCCGGCGGGAGTTCCACGATCGCGCTGACTTCTGCTGTCCGCAACGACGCGGAGCAGAGGTCCCAACGAACGGGGCGGGTTACCTGCGCGGCAAGTTTGGTGAGGGCGTCGGCGCCCGAGGAGACTGGGGCGCCATCCGAGTTGGAAAGCAGCGTGCGCGTCGGATCGGACGGGGTGATCTTGGCGGCAGCAGCTGCGACGGCGTCCTGTGCAGGTGCCATGAAGCGGGTGTGGAAAGCGCCGGCGACGGGCAGTGCGCGGACTCGGGCCTTTTCGGGTGCGTTTGCTGCGAGTTCTTCGAGCGCGGTGAGCAGTCCGGCAGCCACGATCTGGCCGGCCGCATTGCGGTTGGCCGCTTCCAACCCGAGTTCTTCGAGTCGTGCGAGCACTTCGGCTTCGTCGCCACCGAGAACGGCTGACATGCCGGTGGGCTCGAGCGCACAAGCCTTGGCCATCTCGGCGCCGCGGAGGGCGGCAAGCGCGACCGCGTCGTCAGCGGAAATAACACCGGCGACCGCAGCAGCGGCAAGTTCACCCACTGAATGGCCGGCAGCGATGACGTCGGCGCCGAGGAGCCCACGTGATTCGATTTCCTCGTACGCCAGCAGAGCAGCGGCAACGACGAGGGGCTGGGTTACCGAGGTGTCGGTGATTTCTTCTGCAGTCGCGGTCGTGCCGAGTCGGACGAGGTCAAGGCCGGCTGCCTTCGACCACACTTCGAGGCGGTCTTGCGCTCCGGGCAGTGCCAGCCATGGGCTGAGCATGCCGGGTGTCTGAGAGCCCTGTCCCGGGGCGAGCAACGAAATCACTTATTAAGAGAACACCGCCGCGAGTGACCTGCGAGATGTCGGTCGCGATGAACTCTGGCGAAGTGTTTTGTAGGGTTCCCACAAAATCCCACGTCGCGCCCGGCCATCGAAATTGGACGCTCGGGGGTTACAGGTTTGTTTGTCCGGATGTTAAAGATGTGACTGAAGTAACCGAATTGTTCGATTTGAGATCGATTTGTGTCAATCGGCCCACGGTAGCGGCGATCCGTAGTACGTATGCGTCGCGTGGATTCGTAGGATCCCGGCCGGTAACTTCCGCGATTCGCTTCAAGCGGTACCGAACGGTATTTGGATGAACAAACAGAAGACGTGCACAAGTCTCAACCGCACCTCCACAGTCGAGATAACTGTCTAAAGTATCGGTCAAGACTGTGCCGGATTCCGCTAAAGGTGCGACCAGGAAATCGCGAAGAGCCTTTACGGCAGCGTCGTCTCCGAGTAGTGCCCGTTCCGGGAGCAGTTCAGTCGCGAAAACGGGACGAGGTGCGCCGCGCCACCCGGCGACGGCCTTGATTCCCGCGAGAGCTTCGGACGCACTGAAGTGTGCTGCGCTCAACGAGGGCGTTGTCGGGCCGATCACCACCGGCTCGTCGGCGAAACTCATGAGCAGGTCTTGAAGGAATTGGCTGCCTTCCGTCTTACTGCTCAGCTCGCCGCTGACGATCATCACCAGTCGCGGACCCTGTACCACGGCGAGAACAGCGCGCCCGTGCGCGGCGGCAGTCGCGTGGACGGTGCCGGCAACCGAGACCCGCTCGTCCGGCGGGGGAGACCCGACGATGACGGTGGCCGGAGCCGTGGCGTCCCAGTTCAACGTGGCTGCGCGGGAGAGCATGTCCGATCCGGTGTCTCCCTGCACGACGGCGTCGACGACGAGCGCTTCCAGCCGCGTGTCCAGGGCGCCTCGCGACTCGGCGGCGCTTGCGTACACCGTCGCTGCTGCGAAACCGAGTTCACGCCCGTAGCGCAGGACGGCTTCTGTCAGCGCGATCAGCTGCTGATCGTTGCGGGCGAGAGCGGGCAGCCATTTCTCGAAGAACTCCATCGCCACCCGGACCATGTCGACGGTCTGGCGCAGCGTGAGCTGTCGAGCAAGATCCTGAGGGATGACCGGAAACGACTCGTATCCGAAGCTGATCTCCGAGTCGAGTTGCCGCAGCCATTCCAGGAAATTCACCACCGACGTTTGCACCAAGAGTTGAACGTCGGCACGTTGCGAAGCGTCGAGACTGTCGAAGAACGGAAGCTGCTCCTCCATCACGGTCACGGCCTCGGTGGAGAGCCGACCGGAGAACTGTTTGACGCGGCGGAGCAAGGCTTCTGGAAGTGGATCGCGAACCTGACGACGGCGGGCGAGTACAGCCTGCAACCCGGACGACTGTGGTCGAGTGCGGCGTACGCCCTCTTCGGGTTTCTCGGGATCAGGTTCGGGCATGAGAAAAACCTACGCCCATCGCCGCAGCGGATGTCGAGATGACACCCGCGGCGATGGGCGTAGGTCTGTTTTCGATCGCTGGGACTGTTGCCCTACGACTTAGGCGCTACCGGTGTCCCCGGTCTGCTCGGGAGCAGCATTCACGTCGTCGATGCGGTATCGGCTCGCTGCTTCGACGGCCTTCGACCGCTCGATCGATCCTTCCTTCGCCAAACCGATCAGCACGGCAACGACGATGGACTCGGCATCGACGTTGAAGTAGCGACGCGCTGCAGTGCGTGTGTCGGAGAACCCGAACCCGTCCGTGCCGAGCGTGGTGTAGTCGCCGGGAACCCACTGACGGATCTGATCCGAGACCGCCCGCATCCAGTCCGAAGCCGCGACGACAGGGCCTTGTGCCGAGGACAACGCCGTGGTGACGAACGGAACCGGAGCATCCTCGGACGGATTGAGCAGCGCCTGACGTTCGCATTCGACGCCTTCGCGGCGCAGCTCACCCCAGGACGTGACCGACCAGACGTCGGCCGAGACGCCCCATTCGTCGGCGAGCAGCTTCTGCGCACGCAGACCCTCGGGCATCGCGACACCGGATACGAGGATCTGTGCCTTCGGGCCGGCTACTTCGGACGTCTTGTAGAGGTAGATGCCCTTGAGCAAGCCCTCGACGTCGAGACCTTCGGGCTCGGCCGGCTGAACGTACGGCTCGTTGTAGATGGTCAGGTAGTAGAAGATGTTCTCGCCACCGAAACCGTCGACGCCCTCGGTGCCGCCGTACATGCGGCGCAAGCCGTCCTTGACGATGTGCGCCAACTCGTACGAGAACGCGGCGTCGTACGTGACAGCGGCCGGGTTGGTCGATGCCAGGAGCAGCGAGTGTCCGTCGGCGTGCTGGAGACCTTCACCGGTCAGAGTGGTACGACCGGCGGTCGCGCCGAGAACGAATCCGCGAGCCATCTGGTCGGCGGCCGCCCACAGGCCGTCGCCGGTGCGCTGGAAACCGAACATCGAGTAGAAGATGTACAGCGGGATCATCGGTTCACCGTGGGTGGCGTAGGACGTGCCGACTGCGGTGAACGATGCCGTCGAACCGGCCTCGTTGATGCCCTCGTGCAGGATCTGGCCGATCGGGCTCTCCTTGTAGGCGAGCATGAGTTCGGCGTCGACAGAGGTGTAGAGCTGTCCGTTGCGGTTGTAGATCTTCAGCGACGGGAACCACGAGTCCATACCGAACGTGCGGGCCTCGTCCGGAATGATCGGCACGATCCGCTTGCCGATCTCCTTGTCGCGCAACAGTTCCTTGAGGATGCGCACGATCGCCATTGTGGTGGCGACTTCCTGCTTGCCCGAACCCTTGCGGATGACGTCGTACGTCTTGTCCTCGGGGAGCTTGAGCGGAGCAGCGTCGGTGTTGCGGGAAGGCAGGAACCCGCCGAGTGCTTTACGACGGTCGAGCATGTACTTGATCTCGGGAGCGTCCGCGCCCGGGTGGTAGTACGGAGGCAGGTACGGATCCTTCTCGAGCTCGGCATCCGAGATCGGGATGTGCTGCATGTCGCGGAACGCCTTGAGATCGTCCAGCGTCAGCTTCTTCATCTGGTGTGTGGCGTTGCGGCCCTCGAAGTGCTTACCGAGGGTGTAGCCCTTGATGGTGTGCGCCAGGATGACCGTCGGCTGGCCCTTGTGTGCCATGGCCGCTGCGTAGGCGGCGTGGACCTTGCGGTAGTCGTGGCCACCGCGCTTGAGGTTCCAGATTTCCTGGTCTGTGAGGTCCTTGACCAGTTCCTTGGTGCGGGGGTCACGTCCGAAGAAGTGATCGCGTACGAACGCGCCGTCGTTGGCCTTGTACGTCTGGTAGTCACCGTCCGGCGTCACGTTCATCAGGTTGACGAGTGCGCCGTCGCGATCGGCGTGCAGCAGCGCATCCCACTCGCGACCCCAGACGACCTTGATGACGTTCCAGCCGGCACCGCGGAAGAACGATTCCAGTTCCTGGATGATCTTTCCGTTGCCGCGGACCGGGCCGTCGAGGCGCTGGAGGTTGCAGTTCACGACGAACGTGAGGTTGTCGAGGCCTTCGGTTGCCGCGACGTGAGCGAGGCCGCGTGATTCGGGCTCGTCCATTTCGCCGTCGCCGAGGAATGCCCACACGTGCTGATCGGTGGTGTCCTTGATGCCGCGGTCGTTGAGGTAGTGGTTGAACCGGGCCTGGTAGATGGCGTTCATCGGGCCGAGGCCCATCGAGACCGTCGGGAACTCCCAGAAGTCGGGAAGCAGCCGCGGGTGCGGGTAGGACGGCAGTGCTCCGCCGAAGTCGGCGTGGGACTTCTCCTGGCGGAATCCGTCGAGCTGTTCCGCGGGGATGCGGCCCTCGAGGAAGGCGCGTGCGTAGATGCCGGGGGAGGCGTGACCCTGGATGAAGATGTGGTCGCCACCGCCCGGGTGGTCCTTGCCGCGGAAGAAGTGGTTGAAGCCGACTTCGTACAACGCTGCCGAGGATGCGTAGGTGGAGATGTGACCGCCGACGCCGACGCCCGGTCGCTGCGCGCGGTGGACCATGATCGCGGCGTTCCAACGGATCCAGGCGCGATAGCGGCGCTCGACCTCTTCGTCGCCGGGGAACCACGGCTCGTTTTCGGTCGGAATCGTGTTGACGTAGTCGGTCGAGGTGAGCGCGGGGAGTGCGACGTGCTTCTCACCGGCGCGTTCGAGCATGCGGAGCATGAGGTAGCGGGCACGCGTGGGTCCGGATCGATCCAGAAGTCCGTCGAATGATTCGAGCCATTCGGTGGTCTCGTCCGGATCGATGTCCGGCAGGTACGACGCAACACCTTCGCGAATGACGCGAACGCGACCGTCGGTTCCCCCCGGCGTGTTCGACGCGGGCGAACCCGACTCGCCGGCAGCGCCGGAATCGGCGTTCTGCCCGGACGCGGGACCCTGGATCAGGTCAGACAACGTGTGCTCCTCATTGGTTTGGGGACGCGTGGTGGGGCGTCCTTACATAGGTGATCGAGGCCTTGTTAGGTCCGACGCACTTCCATCGTGAATATGGCGCGTACCTCATCTTTCACCATCCCGGTCGGTCCGGCACACCTCGCCTCTGGTTACTCTCGGGTAGCGTTTTTCGGCGTGACGCAGGGGTGTGATGGTTCCCCGTAGTCACAGGCTTGGGGGATCGATCGGAACGTATGAAGGGGTGGGAAAAAATAAACAAAGAAATCAATTACGGCAGGGTCGGGGCGTGGGTCTCGGTCGGATCGATCGCAGTGGGACTGTCGGTGATCGTGGGATGTTCGGCGGCGGTGACCGGATCGGCAGTACCCAATGAAGCGCACGTGGCTGCATACCAATCCGAGGTGAGTATTTCGATGGCCGCCGCGTCCTCGTCGAAAGCGGCGGCAGATGCGGCAGAGGCAGCTTTCGCGATCTGTGAGGAAGCGGTCTCTCGATCGAAAAACGACGTGGTCGCGTTCAATGCCTACGTCGACGCCGGAAATCATGGTGAGACCGACCTGAGAGCCGAAGCAAGCGCTGCTGCTTCGTCGGCCAGGGACACCGCCTCGTGGTTCGACTCGGTCGCGAGTGAACTTCCGGCGCAACTTTCCGGACTGTTCGACGAATTGGCCGCGAACCTACGTTCATCTGCAGTCGTGATCGAGAGTGATCATTCGGCGGATGAAATCAATTCGATCAGCGATACGAGCAATTCGATTCGCAAGTCGATCTTCGATGAATGTGGATCCCTGTGACCTGCGGTAATCCGCAGGCGTAAGGTTCGCCGTGTGTCAGAAGACGATCTTTGGTGAAAGTTTTCGGCGTGGTCGGCTTGCGCTAACGCCTCAGACCATGTTCGCTTTCCCTAATTGATCGTCAAACGGTAGGTGTGCGGGGTCGCCACACACCATCAACAAAAGGAGGACCCCACCGTGGTCGCCGCGGCGGATGCCCAGAACTACGCTCAGAAACTCGGGATTACCACTGACATGGTGGTGCAGGAACTGGGCTGGGATGAGGATACCGACGACGGCATTCGTGCCGCGGTTGAGGAAACCATCGGCGGGGAAATGCTCGACGAGGATTCCGACGAGGTCATCGACGTCGTGCTGCTGTGGTGGCGCGACGAGGACGGTGACCTGGTGGATGCCTTGATGGATGCCATCGGGCCCCTCGCCGACGAAGGCTTCGTGTGGGTTCTCACTCCCAAGACCGGTCTCGACGGACATGTCGAGCCCAGCGAGATCGCCGAATCGGCGCCGACTGCCGGCTTGACGCAGACATCGGCAGCCAACCTCGGTGACTGGTCGGGAAGTCGACTGGTTCAGCCGAAGGCTCGTCCGGCCAACAAGCGCTGACCCGGCCCTTTCCGCACTTTCCCAAGGAATTGCACATGCCTCTCGAAGTTGGTGCCCAGGCACCGGATTTCACCTTGAAGGACCAGAACAACCAGGAAGTCTCGCTAGCAGATTTCCGCGGTAAGAAGAATGTTCTGCTGGTCTTCTATCCGTTGGCCTTCACCGGGACTTGTCAGGGGGAACTCTGCAAGGTCCGTGACGAGCTTCCGAAGTTCGAGAACGACGACACTGCCATTCTCGCGATTTCTGTCGGTGCTTCGCCGACTCACAAGATCTGGTCGGCTGAGCAGGGATACACATTTCCCTTGCTGTCGGACTTCTGGCCGCACGGTGAAGTCGCTCAGAAGTACGAGGTGTTCAACGACAAGTTGGGCTTCGCGAATCGTGGCACCTTTGTCATCGACAAAGACGGAATCATTCGTTTTGCCGAGATGAACGGCCCCGGAGAAGCCCGTGACCACGGACTTTGGGCAAACGCGCTTGCCGCGCTAGAGTCTTAGAGCACTCCCGGTGAGGGTCTCACCGGGAGTTCGGGCGTGTAGCTCAGTGGTAGAGCTCTGGTTTTACACACCAGCGGTCGGGGGTTCGAAACCCTCCGCGCCCACCGAAGAATTCAAACCCCGATCTGCATGTCGACGCAGATCGGGGTTTTTTCATTTTCGGCAACGAATTGTCCGCAATACGCCATTCTGGACGCATGTCCAGTTCTGTGATCGAAGTAGCCGTCGACCCGACGCGCGTGCATCCCACCCGTCCGCACATACACATCGCCGAGATGCCCAGTCTCAGTGTTGCGTTGTTCCCGGGGCAGACGATCCGGGTTCGTTCCCAAAGCGACGCACTGGCGACCGGGATTGCCCGAGTCTGGGAAATCAACCGAATGCACCGCTTGATCTACCTGACGATCGACTGGGACGGGTAGATATCAGCTCGGGCAGACACGTGACGGTTGGCCAGAGAACGAGCGTCGCTGCTACAACTACGCTCGTGCAGATTTCGGTTCGTTCGTCCCAATCTCGATTCAATGCGCGAGCTGCCGGGCTTCTCCTCGGCTTCGTTGCGGATCGGGCTTTCGCCGATCCGGGGCGGTTCCATCCGGTCGCCGGCTTCGGAACCGCGGCTATCGCGCTGCAGAAGATGTCCTACCGGGACTCGCGCGGAGCCGGAACACTTCATGTCGCCGTGCTCTTGGCCGGCACCGCAGGACTTGGGCTCGCAGCCGAAGCAGCGTCGCGCCGGGCCGGTTGGGTGGCCGTCACGGGTACGACGGCGATAGCTACCTGGGCCGTGCTCGGCGGGACGTCGCTTGCACGCACCGGCATCGACATGGCCGCTCGATTGGAGGCGTCACAGGTCGACGGCGACCTGACGAAAGCGCGTGAGCTACTTCCTTCACTGTGCGGACGCGATCCCTCGGTGCTGGGCGAGGACGGCCTCACGCGTGCAGCGCTGGAGTCGGTTGCCGAGAACACCTCGGATGCAACCGTCGGCGCAGTGTTCTGGGGTGCAATTGGGGGCGTGCCAGGTCTGTTCGTCTACCGCGCTGCCAACACACTCGACGCGATGATCGGGTACCGCTCCGAGAAGTACCTCAGATTCGGGTGGGCTGCGGCGAGGTTCGACGACCTGGTCAACATCGTCCCCGCTCGGCTGACAGGTGCGCTGACGGCTGCGTGTGCACCGGTGGTGGGCGGCTCGGTTCAGGAATCACTGGCAGCGTGGAAACGCGACGCAGCGGCTCATCCAAGCCCCAATGCGGGCGTCGCGGAAGCGTCGGCGGCAGGGGCGTTGGGCATTTCGTTGGGTGGTCGGACCGAGTACGCGCACGGGGTGGAGATGCGTCCCGTCCTCGGCCGCGGGCCTGTGCCGACGCCGAACGATCTGCGCCGCGCGGCGAGGCTTTCGTCGGCGGTGCAGATCAGTGCAGCTGTGGTGTCAGCGGGTATTTCAGCGGGTATTGCCGTATCGATCGGCAAGTTTGGCTTCCTGCGCCGTGAGCGGCACTGATTCCGGCTCGGGCTTCTTGCGACGGCTGAAGGTTCGAGCCGGTTCGCCGGGGGGTGCGGCAGGCGCGGACACTGCCGCTTCCGGGGTCGTCTCGGCAGCGGCGTCGTCGGCTGCGAAACCGTCCACAGCTGCTTGAACTGCCTTTTCCTTGCGACGTTCGCGCCACTCGGCGCGAATGAAGTAAGCCAGTCCGAGCGGCGCCATGATGCCGAACGCCAGCCATTGGAACCCGTACGAGAGGTAGGGGCCCGCGTCGAGTTGGGGGAGCGGGATCGTGCCGAGACCGCCGGGCTGGTCGGGTTCGAGTTGGATGTACGCGTCGATCAGGTCCGTTCCGATGAACTCGCCGATCGGCTGTGCGTCGATGGAGTAGACCTGCTTCGCGCCGTCCTCGAACATCGGAACTCGGCCGGGAGCAGTGCCTTCCGACAGGCGCACACGGCCGTTGAGAGTGACCGGATCGGTCGGCGGCGCAGCGATGGGCGGTGCCTCGGCGCCGTTGATCGGCCGAACGTATCCGCGATTGACGAGGATCGTGCGGCCGTCGTCCAGGCGGAAAGGCGTCAGGATCTCGTACGACGGCGCGCCCTCGATGGACTGCAGGCGGACGAGGATATCGGCGTCGGGCAGATAGGTACCTGCCGCGGTGATGTTTCGCCATTCGTCGTCCGGTGCGATCGTCGAATCGGCGATGACATCACCGATCGGCACGGTCTCCGCGTTGATCGAGTTCGAGATCAGATCATTGCGGTGCTCGGTCTTCGTGTTCTTGCCGAGCTGCCACGGAGCGAGCACGGTGAAGCACAGGTAGGCGAAGAGCCCGACCACAGCTGCCAGTACCAACCAACCGGGCCGCAACAGGAATTTCAGTCTTCGCACACGTCCACGGTATCCGTTGCCCGAACGGGAGTGAATTTTGCTCCGGGTTCAGGCTCGCTCGCGGATCCAGTCGAGCATGTCGGGAATGGCCGCTTCGATCTGGTCTCGAACCAGTTCGAAGTCCTCCTGATCCCCGTAGTACGGGTCCGGAACCGATTCTCCGTCCGCCTCGGGGTCGAACGATCGCAGTAGGCGCCGACGCTCGGTGGGCACGCCGAGATGAGCAAGCTCACGTTCGTGCCCGGTGTCGAGGGCGACGACAAGATCGGCGGCGAGATGATCTGCATTGACCTGCGCGGCGCTGTGGCCCGTCGGATATCCGGCCGCTCGGAGCACGACGTTGGTCCGCTCGTCGGCCTCGCTACCGGTGTGAAACCCCTCGGTACCGGCGCTGCTGACACGCACCCGGTCGGCAAGGCCTTCACGGCCCAGATGCGCGAGCAAGATCTTTTCGGCCATTGGTGACCGGCAGATATTGCCGGTGCACACAAACGTCACGTGGAGTGGTTCAGTCACACGGAGTGGTTCAGAGGCGGCCATCGAGAAGTCCTCCCAGTTCGGATGCCGACGATACGGAGCGAAACGCTTGCCGCGCTTCCTCGGCGGAACCGTAGCCCCATTCGACGACGACGGTGGGGATGCCGTACTTCGCGGCGCCGAGCACGTCGTGATCACGATCGCCGATCATGAGTACGTCGGGGGTTCCGCCGTCGGCGGCGAGGACGGGAGTGATCCCGAGTGAAGTCAGCGAGTGCGCGATCACATCGGGTTTCGCCCGACGAGTTCCGTCGTCACTTGCGCCGCCGATGAACTCGAAGTGCTCGGCCAGGCCGAAATGCTCGAGGATGCGAATGGCGAATCGCTCCGACTTCGAGGTGGCGACGGCCAGTCGGGTGCCGCTCGCGCGAGCCTTACCAAGGACGACGTCCATACCCTCGTACACCGAGTTCTCCTGCCACCCGGTCGCGTCGTAACGCTCGATGTACGCGGCGATCGCCCGATCCACGTCCGCCGGGGCCATGCCGAGTGACCTGAAGGTATCGACCATCGGCGGGCCGATCACCGATGCCAACATCGCTTCCGTCGGCTCCGGATGGCCGACAGTTGCCAACGCATGTCGGAAGCCGCCGTGAATGCCGGGAGCGGAATCGGTGATGGTTCCGTCCAGATCGAACAGAACTACAGGAAAACGGTCGAGGGGTGGTGTCGTCACGGCACTCATTGTCCCGGACGGCAGGGGTGATGTCCGCGCACGGTGCTCGACCGTAGGCTGACCGGGTGAGTACCGGAACGGTTGACCTGGAGAGCTTGCGACATCACGGCGATGTCGAAGTGGAGCCCGGGTTACTCGATTTTGCCGTCAACGTTCAAGGCTCGGGCCCACCGGAGTGGTTGCGGGATCGGCTGGCCGCAGGGCTGTCGACGCTCGGTTCGTACCCGTCGGCTGCAGCGGAACTGAAAGCCCGCGAAACCGTCGCGCAGCGGCACGGGCGCCGGCCCGAAGAGGTGTTGTTGCTCTCGGGTGGTGCCGAGGGATTCGCGATGCTGCCG
The DNA here is from genome assembly GCF_001029585.1 of Rhodococcus sp. ARP2. Lineage (NCBI taxonomy): Bacteria > Bacillati > Actinomycetota > Actinomycetes > Mycobacteriales > Nocardiaceae > Rhodococcus > Rhodococcus sp. ARP2. The sequence goes on from NZ_LEKE01000001.1 coordinate 82,229, forward strand.
CGCCTGGGCTCTCGTTCGGCAGCGCTGATCCATCCGTCCTTCACCGAGCCGGAACTGGCGCTGCGAGAGGCCGGTGTACCGGTGACGCAGGTGATTCTGGAGCCGCCTTTCGAGCTTCGGGCCGCGCAGGTACCAGAATCCGCGGACCTCGTCGTTCTGGGCAATCCGACCAATCCGACGTCCGTGCTTCACCCCAAGGCCGATGTGTTGGAGTTGCGTCGGCCGGGCCGGATCCTGGTGGTGGACGAGGCATTCGGCGACGCGATCCCCGGCGAAGCGGAGAGCATCGCAGGTGTCGAGTCGGCGGATGTACTGGTGCTTCGGAGCCTGACCAAGACGTGGGCACTGGCGGGATTGCGGTGTGGGTACGCGATCGGCTCTCCGGATCTTCTCGCTCGACTGGCTCAGGGCCGAGCCCACTGGCCATTGGGCAGTCTGCAGATCGAGGCCATCACGGCCTGCTGCGAACCGTTCGCGGTCGACCAGTCGAGGATCAAAGCCGAATCGATTGCCACAGACCGCCAAGACATGTCCCGGCGACTGACCGAGATCGGGATTGCCGTGCACGAACCCGCTGCGGGGCCGTTCGTGCTCATCGACGTCCGCGACGGCGCCTCGATGCGAGAGCACCTGCGTGCCTGCGGTATCGCCGTCCGCCGGTGCGACACCTTTCCCGGACTCGGGCCCGATCAGTTGCGCGTTGCCGTCCGTCCAGCCGAGCAGGTCTCGGTACTGATCGAAGCGATGAAGGAGATCTTGTGAGCGGCCCAATTCTTGCGGACGTCATAGCCGTGCTGGAATCTGCTTATCCGCCCGCCCTGGCGGAATCGTGGGATTCGGTCGGTCTGGTCTGCGGCGATCCTGCGGACGCGGTGACGAGAGTGGTTTTCGCGGTGGATCCGACCGAGGCAGTGGTCGACGACGCCATCGCCTCCGGTGCCGACCTTCTGGTCGTTCACCACCCACTTCTGCTGCGTGGGGTGGACACCGTCGGTGCTCACACACCCAAAGGTGCGTTGGTCCACAAGCTCATCAAGGCGGGGTGCGCACTGTTCTCGGCGCACACCAATGCGGACTCCGCCGACCCTGGAGTGTCCGACGCGTTGGCGCAGGCTCTGGGCCTGACCGTGCTGCGCCCGATCGAACCCAAGCCGACGCAGCCGCTCGACAAGTGGGTCGTCATGGTTCCGGTGGAGAATGCATCGGCCGTGCAGGATGCACTTTTCGAGGCCGGGGCTGGGCGGATCGGCGACTACAGCCAGTGCAGTTGGACGGTCACCGGTACGGGTCAGTTCTTGCCAGCCGACGGTGCGAATCCGACGATCGGGACTGTCGGCGCTGTGGAGCAGGTTCGCGAGGATCGTGTGGAAGTGATTGCCCCGCGCGGAAAGCGAAGTGCGGTGTTGGGCGCATTGCGTGCCGCCCACCCGTACGAGGAACCAGCCTTCGATGTCTTCGAACTCGCAGCGTTCCCCAGTTCGCTCGGTCTGGGGCGGGTGGGTGAGCTCGAGCACCCCGAAACATTGCGAGAGTTCACGGCGCGAGTGGCGCGCTCACTGCCCTCGACCGAGTGGGGTGTTCGCGCTGCCGGAGATCCGGACGCGACCGTTCGTACCGTGGCGGTGTGCGGCGGTTCCGGCGACTCGTATCTGGACGTGGTGGCGGCGCTGGGCGCCGACGTCTACGTCACTGCGGACCTGCGGCATCATCCCGCGGACGAGCATCTTCGTGCCGGTGGCCCGGCACTGGTCGATGTCGCCCATTGGGCTAGTGAATACCCGTGGTGTGCGCAGGCGAAATCGGTGCTCGACGCCGCGTTTGCCGACAATCCGGGGTGGGAAAGCCGGGTTTCGACAATTCGCACCGATCCGTGGTGTTTGAGTGCGCATTAGTGCAGCGCTCTGCAAGGTACGGTTGCACGAACAATTCAAGAGCAGTTCTTCGAGAGCCGTCCTTCGCGAGCACTGCCGACATCGGACTTACAGCAGGAGTTATACAGCGTGAACGTCGAACCACAGGTGCAATCCAAGCTTCTCGACCTCGCCGGGGTGGATGCTGAGCTCACTCGGATCACCCACCGACGCGGAGCGCTTCCCGAGCAGAAGGAAGTCGAACGTCTCGAGGCCGAGCGAATCAGCCGTAAAGATGCGTCCGTAGCCGTCGAAATTCAGATCGACGACATCGATCGCGACATCCGCAAGCTCGAAGGCGAGGTCGACGCGGTTCGTCAGCGCGAGGATCGTGACCGCACTCTGTTGCAGAGTGGGTCGGTCGGGGCGAAGCAGCTCACCGAACTCGAACACGAACTCGGCAGCCTGGTCAGGCGTCAGGGGCTCCTCGAGGACGAGTTGCTCGAAGTGATGGAGCAGCGTGAGGCGTTGCAGGCCGATCACGATCACGCCGGTGCCCAGCTGTCCCAGGCCGAAGAAGAGCTGATCGACGCCAAGCGTCGCCGCGACGACGCCGTCGCCGATCTGGACAAGGCGCAAGAGCGTTGCGCCGCCGATCGTGAACGACTTGTCGGTGAATTCCCCGCCGATTTCCTTGCTGTCTACGAGAAGCAGCGCACCCTGGGCGGACCGGGCGCGGCGCTTCTGCAGGCACGCCGATGCGGCGCTTGCCGGATCGAGATCGACCGCGGCGAGATCTCCCGAATCGCCGCGACACCGGCCGACGTCGTCGTTCGTTGCCCAGAGTGCAATGCAATCATGGTGCGTACCAAGGAGTCCGGTCTGTGACTCCCACGCAGGTCATCGTCGAGGCCGACGGTGGATCACGCGGCAACCCCGGCCCGGCCGGCTACGGCGCCGTGGTCTTCGACTCCACCCGCTCGGTGTTGGCTGAACGCAAGGAAAGCATCGGAATTGCGACCAACAACGTCGCCGAGTACCGCGGGCTGATCGCAGGGTTGGCCGCTGCCGGTGAACTCGGAGCGTCGACGGTCGACGTCCGTATGGACTCCAAGCTGGTCGTCGAGCAGATGTCCGGGCGCTGGAAGGTCAAGCACCCGGACATGATTCCGCTGCAGCGACGCGCAGCCGAGTTGGCGACGCAGTTCTCGCGAGTGACCTACACGTGGATTCCGCGCGGCGAGAATTCTCATGCCGATCGTCTTGCCAACGAGGCGATGGACGCTGCTGCCGGCATCGAAACCGCGGCCCCCGCACCAGCTGCACCCGCCGCGCCGTCAGAAGAGACGTCGGAACCGCAGATCGCCGGCTCTCCGGGATGGATCGCCACCACCGGCAAGCCGACACGAATGTTGTTGCTACGTCACGGACAGACAGCGATGTCGGTCGATCGCCGCTACTCCGGACGCGGCAATCCTGAGCTCACGGAATTGGGCCGCGCGCAGGCCGCCGGCGCGGCTGCACGCTTCGGGAACCGCGGCGGTATCGACGCCATCGTCTGCTCACCCCTCGGCAGAACCCGTGAGACGGCAGAGGCATCGGCCCGCGTGCTCGGTCTTCCCGTCGTCGAGCACAAAGGTTTGATCGAAACCGATTTCGGCGACTGGGACGGACTCACCTTCCGCGAGGCAGCCGAGCGCGATCCGGACCTGCATCGCGAATGGCTCTCGGACACTTCTGTGCGCCCACCCGGCGGCGAGAGTTTCGACGAGGTACGAGAACGAGTCGTCGCCGCGCGTGACGACCTGATCTCGACCTACGGCGGCGCGACGCTGTTGGTCGTTTCTCACGTCACCCCGATCAAGACGTTGGTGCAGCTGGCCCTCGATGCCGGGCCGTCGTTGCTGTACCGGTTGCATCTGGATCTGGCGTCGCTGAGTATCACCGAGTTCTATCCAGACGGGGGAGCCTCGGTCCGGTTGGTCAACGACACGTCACATCTTCGCTGAAATGCCCCGACTGCTGATCAGCCGTTGATCAGATCACCAACCACAGGGCGCTCACGGCGGCGAGCAGCGTCAGTGGCGTCGTGATGACCCCGAGCAGAGTGAACGTCGCCAGCGTGGGCGGTGTGCCCGCGCTGGTGGCAACTCGTCGCCAGAGCATTGTCGCGAGAGAGCCCACGTAGGTGAGGTTGGGCCCGAGGTTGACGCCGATCAACATCGCGAGCACCAGGCCTGGAGGTGCTCCCGTCCCGAGCGCCGCGATCATCAGCAAGGTTGCCGGCAGGTTATTGACGAGGTTGGACGCGAGCGCGGCGACCACGGCGACGAATAGCAGTGATCCGTAGCTGGTGTCGCCTGGCAGGATCTGCGCAATCCATTCTCCCACCGGCCCGTTCGCGACTCCGGCGACGATGATCCCGAGAACCAGGACGAACGCGCAGAACCAGAGGTCGGCAGCGTAGAGCATCTTGGCGGCGGTCGTACGGTGCCGAGCCAGAGCGATCGCTCCCAGAACACTCGCACCCACCACAGCGATCCAGGCGGGCTCGATCCCGAAGAAACCCGAAACCGCGAAACCGACAAGCGTCAGTCCGATCACCGCCAGCGGCAGACTCGGCGCAGGCGAGGAAGTTTTACTTGCCGGTGGCTCTGTGTTTTCCGAGCGGACGAGTTCGGAACGGAAGAACAGTCGGAAGATCAGATATTCGACAGCGATCGTCACGACCCACGGCAACGCCATCAATGCGGTGAAGTGCAAGAACGTCAAACCTGTTGCAGCAAAAGCGATGAGGTTGGTCAGGTTCGACACCGGCAGGAGCGTCGACGCCGAGTTCGACAGGTGCGCACTGGCATACGAATGGGGCCGCGGACTTGCTCCGATGGATCGTGCGGCCGCGATCACTGCGGGTGTCAGAAGTACGACGGTGGCGTCGAGGCTCAGGACCGCCGTGGTCAGGGCAGCCGCGCCGAATACGTAAATCAGCAACCGGTGCGGATCGGCGAGGGATTTTTGCTGCAGGATCTGGCTGACCCAGCGAAAGACGCCGAGAGCGTCCGCGGCATGAGCGAGAACCAGCACGGCAACCAGGAAGACGACGGTGGGTGCCATGCTCGTCAGTTCTTCGCGGGCTTCGTCGAGAGTGACGACACCGGTCAGGAGAACGACGACAGCTGCCGGCCCGGCGATGACGATCTCGGGAAGCCCACGTGGACGCACTATCGCGAAGACGAGGACGACGGCGACGAGCAGGATCGGTAGAAGAGTCACGCGCTGGTGCTCCGTGTCGGGGCAAGCGTCATTTGAGCAGTTTGTAGAGCGTGTTCAGGTTTCGGGTTGTGGTGAACGCCTTGAACTTCGGTTTTCCGGTGTTCCGGCCGAACGCGCTCTTGACGGTCTGCCCCTTCTCGACCTCCCAGTACAGGACTCCGTCGCCGGCCACCACGCGTTCGACCGAGGCATCGAGTTGCGCTGCCGCAGCACTCAATTCCTCGAGGATTTCCGGCTCGGAGGCAACCATCGCGTAAGCATGCCAACCCTCGCGTTCTCGGTCGAACGGGTAGTTGTCCACGATCGCTTGCAGTGTCGGAATGTCGAGGACGAATACCCAAGCCTCGTAGCCGAACTCGCGGGCGAGGGCGGATTCGATCTGTTTCTTCAGCGACGGGATGTCGGTGCTCGGACTGTCGAACAGAACGTTGCCCGAGGCCAGGACGGTTTTCACGCCTTGGAATCCGAGGTCGCCGAAGACTCTCGCGAGGTCCGCCATCTTGATGTTGATGCCGCCCACGTTGATACCGCGTAGCAGGGCCACGTACCGAGTCATAAGGTGACCATAGTGCCGGCCACCGACAGGCGCCCGGTAGCATACGGGGGCGGACGAGTTGGCCGGGCGGCCGCGGCTTCTGGAACCAGCGTGTACCACGCACAGGCCTGGGGCCGAGGAAAGTCCGGACTCCACAGAGCAGGGCGGTTGTTAACGGCAACCCGAGGCAACTCGCGGGACAGTGCCACAGAAAACAGACCGCCTGCCTTTCGAGGCAGGTAAGGGTGAAACGGTGCGGTAAGAGCGCACCAGCACCTCGGGTGACCGGGGTGGCTAGGTAAACCCCGCCCGGAGCAAGGTTGAAGGTCGCATCGCTCGCGGTGCGGCTGCGCAGGTGTTCGAGGGCTGCTCGCCCGAGCCTGCGGGTGAACCGCTCGAGGCACCCGGCGACGGTGTGCCCAGATGGATGGTCGCCACTCGGCACTTCGGTGCCGCAGGACAGGATCCGGCTTACACGCCGACTCGTCCGCCCGCGATCTGCACAGTGAGAAAAGAAGACCCCCACCGGATCGGTGGGGGTCTTCTTTTGTTCGAAAAGCTGTCAGACAGGCTTGATGACCAGCAGCGTAGCCCAGTACGTTGCCGCGTCATGGCCCATGAGCGGGAGGAGGTAATCGTAAAGAATTGCGGACATGCGCACTCCATTTTCTGTTCGTAGCTTGTGTTGGGCATTCAAGCAGAACTCACCGTTCGAATGTCCGGTTCTCACCTGCCAGGCCAAGTAGAAAGAATATCAGTCTCACAGCGATCTACAAGCTTCTATCTCACTCTGATGTCACACTGTGGATATGACTGATGAAGATCGACTCTGGTACTTCGACGTGTCCGACGGTTCCGTCACGCAGGGAAAGGGCGCGTCCTCGTTGACGAGGATGGGGCCGTACCCTGATCGGGACTCTGCCGAGCATGCATTGAAGATCGCTGCCGAACGCAACAAAGCCGCCGATCGGGCAGACGAAGACTGGAACAACTGAGACTTGGAACAACTGGGACTCGAACAACTGGGACCGGTACAGCAGCTACACCGGCCCGAACCGATCGTGGAGGATGCGTGCCCGCAAGTCGAATGATGGTGCAGGGAATCGACTTCGGAGTGGTTCGGGCGGAGTTCGACTTGCCGGGAGCATTCTCGGCCGCGGCGCAGGCCGAGGCCGAGAATGCCGTGGATCGTTTCGGTGCCGGGCGTGTCGACGAAACGGGTATCGCCTTCGTGACCATCGACCCTCCCGGATCGATGGACCTCGACCAGGCAGTGCACATCGAGAAGACCTCGACCGGGTACGTCGTGCACTACGCGATCGCCGACGTCGCGGCGGTGGTGACGCCGGGCGGTGCGCTCGACGTCGAAACCCGCAAGCGTGGCCAAACCTTCTATCTCCCGGACGGTTCCGTTCCGCTTCATCCTCGGGCGTTGTCGGAGGGATCGGCGAGTCTGCTGCCGGACGTGGTTCGCCCCGCCGCACTGTGGCGTATCGAGTTGGACGCCCAGGCCGAGCCCACGTCATGGCAGGTGAGACGCGCTCTGGTGAAATCGGTGGCGCGTCTGGATTATTCGACCGTGCAACGTGACGCCGACGCGGGCACCTTGCATCCGTCGATCGCCGCACTACCGGAGTTCGGACGATTGCGCAGTGCCTCGGCGGTTGCCAGGGGCGCCATCGAGCTGAAACTGCCCGAGCAGTCAGTGGTTCGGGATCAGCCAGAGGGCGAGTCCTCGGCTCGCTGGCGGATCGAGCTCGAGCCACGCACCGAAGCGGACGACTGGAACGCAGAAGTGTCGCTGCTGACCGGGATGTGTGCCGGCCGCATGATGATCGACGCAGGTATCGGGCTGCTTCGCACGCTGCCGCCGGCCGAGGAGTCCGCGGTTCGCACCCTGCGGAGAACTGCAGTGGCGCTGGGTATCACGTGGCCGGAGGGTCGAAGCGTCGGGCAGATTCTTGCCGGACTCGATTCCAACGAGCCGTCGACGATGGCGCTGATGTCGGTTGCGCCGTCGTTGCTGCGCGGCGCAGACTACGCGGCCTTCGACGGCCAGCTACCGGAGTTGACGGTGCATGCGGGGATCGGAGCGCCCTACGCTCATGTGACGGCTCCACTGCGCCGGCTGTCCGATCGCTTCAGCACCGAGGTGTGTCTGGCGATCACAGCTGGTACGCCGGTACCGGAATGGGTGCGCACCGCCCTTCCCGAGTTGCCCGACATCATGAGTGGGTCCGACTCACTGGCGAACAAGGTCGACCGCGCGTGCATCGATCTGACCGAGTCCACGCTGCTCGACGGTCGGGTCGGCGAGGTCTTCGACGCGGTGGTGATGCGCGCCAAGGACGGAAAGCGCTCGGCGGAAGTGTTTGTCCCGTCGGTCGCAGTGATTGCGAAATGCGTCGGAACGCCCGATGACGGTGAGCGCGCAAAGGTGCGACTCACCGCCGTCGACACGGTCAAACGGACGGTGGAATTCACGTTCCCGGCGTAGGGCGCTACCGGTACGAATCGGTGGCTTCCACCAAGTGATGTGCGATGCCGGGCTCCATCGCGGAGTGTCCCGCGTCGTCGACGATCACGAGCTTGGATTCGGGCCACGCCTTGTGCAGCGCCCAGGCGCTGGTGGCGGGGCAGACGACGTCGTAGCGGCCCTGGACGATCGTCCCCGGAATGCCGTGCAGTGCGGAGCTTTTGCGTAGGAGCTGACCCTCGTCGAAGAATCCGCCGTTGACGAAGTAGTGGTTCTCGATACGAGCGAAGGCCAAGGCGAACCTGGTCTCGGAGTTCTGTTCGATCTTGTCCGCCTGGGGGTACAGGTAGCTCGTCGATCCTTCCCAGGCCGACCAGGCGATCGCTGCCCGGGCTGCGACGTCGGGGTCTTCGGAATGGAGCAGTTGGTGATAGACCGCGACGAGGTCTTCGCCGCGCTGCGCCTCGGGTACCGGTTCGAGGAATTTGTCCCAGCGCTCCGGGAAGATGTTTCCCGCGCCGCCGTTGTAGTACCAGTCGATCTCGCTACGACGCAGGAGAAAGATCCCGCGCAGAACCAGTTCCGTGACGCGCGTGGGAAACGTTTCGGCGTAGGCGATGGAAAGCGTGGAACCCCAGGACCCCCCGAATACCATCCACTTGTCGATCGAGAGATGTTCGCGCAGGGCTTCGATGTCGGCCAGCAGCTTGTCCGTGGTGTTCACCGACAGGTCGGCGCCGTCGGCAACGTGCGGGGTGGATCGCCCGCAGCCGCGCTGGTCGAGTAGAACGATGCGGTATGCGGCCGGATCGAAGAACTGGCGTACCGCCGGTTGTGCACCGCCACCGGGGCCACCGTGCAGGAACACCACCGGCTTGCCGTCCGGATTTCCGCTGACTTCCCAGTACATGCTCTGGCCGTCACCGACGTCGAGGAAGCCGATGACAAAGGGTTCGATCGGGGGATAGAGACTCCGCAGAGCCGACGGCGGTGCTGACGTTTCGCTCATCAGAAGCCCACCAGCCCGGAGGCGAGATCGGGGATCTCGAGTGCGGAAATCGCGCCGCCCCGGACGTCGGGGCACGCGGCCGAGGTTGCCGCGTCGATGCTTTCGCGATTTTGGGCGAGATCGAGCAGGTTGATGCCGTTCTGCGTCGCCCACGTGATGACGATCGTGTTCAGTCCGCCCTTGCCGAGCGTCGGGGTGACGGTCCGCCAGTTCTGCAGCTGCCCTTCCATATCCGAACACAACTGCTGGACCTGAGCGTCGGTGAACGTCGAACCGGACGCGGAGGTTGTTGCCGGCGCCGTCTTGGTGGAACTCGCGGGCGTAGTGCTGCTGGGCGCGGGAGAGTTGGTGGACCCTCCCGCGCATCCGCTCAGCACCGTGACGAGAGCTGCCGCGCCGACTACAGCTGCGGCAGTAGAACTTCGACGGTTACCGATCATTGAACGCACCCCTGGCTGGTTGAGAGACAGGCGGCGTTCGCCGGTCTCGGATCAGAAACTGTGTTCTGCGGCCGGGAAAGCGCCAGTGCGAACTTCTGATGCATAGGCTGCGGCTGCGGAACGCAGTTCGTCACCGACGTTACCGAAACGCTTGACGAACTTGGCTGTCTTACCGCTCGTGTAACCCGCCATGTCCTGCCAGACGAGTACCTGAGCGTCGCATTCGGAACCGGCCCCGATGCCGACGGTGGGGATGGTGAGTTTGCGGCTGACCTGGCCCGCAATCTCGGCCGGAACCATTTCCATGACGACGGAGAACGCCCCGGCTTCCTGGACTGCAATGGCGTCCGCCACAAGCTGCTCGGCCGCGTCGCCGCGACCCTGGACGCGGAATCCGCCGAGCGAGTTCACGCTCTGCGGGGTGAATCCGACGTGAGCCATGACGGGGATGCCGGCCGAGGTGATAGCCGCGATCTGCTTGCTCATCCGTTCGCCGCCCTCGAGTTTGACGGCGTGCGCGAGGCCTTCCTTCATGAACCGTGTCGCAGTCGCAAGGGCCTGCTCGGCGGAACCCTCGTAGGTGCCGAAGGGGAGGTCGGCGACGACGAGTGCGTGCGGGGCGCCGCGAACCACGCCACGCACGAGCGGGAGCAGTTCGTCGACGGTGATCGGCACGGTGGTGTCGTAGCCGTAGACGACGTTGGCGGCAGAGTCGCCGACGAGCAGCACCGGGATGCCTGCGTCTTCGAAGATGCGTGCCGTGGAGTAGTCGTAAGCGGTGAGCATCGACCAGCGTTCGCCGTTCTGCTTCATCTCGGCGAGGTGGTGAATGCGCGTCTTACGCTTCGGTGCATCGGTAGAGCTTGCAGTGGGTACAGAACCATAGAGAGGTGTTTCGGACATCGTTGTCCCTTTCTGGCCTCGAGGCCCTGAGCGTTGATCGCCTTCGGGTCCCCGGGTGTGGGTGATGACGTGTTCAGTCTGCCACCGGACATCGCCGACACGAATAGTTGACGGGGTGCAATGGGTCACATCGCCGCGTGCCTGTCAGTTAGGTGCCGAACCGAGGCGAACCGCTGGCTACCGAGGTTTCCTGGCACCATCAATGGCATGTCGAAGTTCGTTCGCCTCTCCGGTGCCCTCGCCGGAAGCGCAGCAGTGCTCGTGTTGGTTGTCGGTTGCACCAGTTCGGAAGGCACGCCCGAATCAGTGGAACCTGCTGGTTCTGCCGCGTCCGCGGTGCCGTCCGGCCTCGAGAAATTCTACGAGCAGACGCTCGACTGGGGGTCGTGCGACCAATTTGTCGAAGAAGGAACTGCGCCGCTGGGGCGTGGGGTCGACTGCGCCGAGGTGAGCGTTCCCGTCGACTACGCGAATCCGAACGGCGACACCGCGAAGGTGGTGATCTCGCGTTCGAAGGCAACCGGCGACCGCATCGGCTCACTGTTGCTGAACCCCGGCGGGCCGGGTGGGTCCGGGCTGTCGATGGCGACATCGGGTTCGGGCACCGAACTGCAGGAACGTTTCGACATGATCGGCTTCGATCCGCGGGGGATCGGGGCATCGACCCCGCAGGTTCGGTGTTTGACGCCGGAGGAGACCGACGCGGAGCGTGCGGAGGTCAACGTCGACATGACGCCGGAGGGCATCGCTCTCGCCGAGGCGGACAGCAAGGACTACGCCGCCAAGTGCGCTGAGCGGACCGGTACGGAGTTCCTCGCTCATGTCGGTACCTACGAGGTGGTGCGAGATATGGACGTCATTCGGGGCGTTCTCGGCGATCCGAAGATGAACTACCTCGGGTTCTCGTACGGGACCCGGCTCGGATCCACGTACGCGGAAACCTTTCCGCAGAACGTCCGAGCGATGGTCCTCGACGGCGCGCTCGACCCCGAGCAGGATCCGGTCGACGAAGTGGTCTTGCAGGGGCAGGGCTTCCAAGGCGCGTTCGACGCCTTTGTCGCCGACTGTGTCTCGCGAACGGATTGCCCGCTGGGTGATGATCCGGCGCAGGCGCGGGCACGCTTTCAGGCACTCGTCGATCCGTTGATCGAGAAGCCGGCACAGACCACCGATCCGCGCGGGCTGAGTTATTCCGACGCGATCACGGGCGTGCAGCAGGCTCTGTATTCGCCACAGTTGTGGACGCCGCTGCGTGGGGGTCTGTCGAGTCTGGCCGACGGACGCGGCGACTCGCTGCTCAATCTCGCCGACATGTACGAAGGCCGTGAGGATGACGGCAGCTACTCCAACATCAACGACGCGTTCAACGCCATTCGCTGCGTGGACGATCCGGCAACCACCGACCGCGCCGAGGCCGGCGAATCCGACACTCGGTACCGCGAGGCGGCGCCGTTCCTCGACGACGGCCGCGGGACGGGTCAAGCGCCGCTCGACCTGTGCGCGTTCTGGCCCGTTCCGGCTACCGGCAGCCCCCACGCCCTCGACCCCCAGGCGCTCGCCGATGCCGGCCTGCCTCAGTTGGTCGTCGTCTCCACGACGCAGGATCCGGCAACGCCGTATCAGGCCGGAGTGGATCTCGCCAAGCAGTTGGGCGCTGCCCTGATCACGTTCGACGGAACCCAACACACGGTGGTTCTGGACGGAAACTCCTGCGTCGACGATGCCGTCGTCGACTACTTCGTTTACTTGAAGGCACCGGAAGAGGGTCTGACATGTTAACCGGCGCGACGCCGTACGCTGCGCCTATTCGATGGTGACCAATCACTCTGTTAACCGGGACCACTGATGTAACACAGATTTAACGTGGCTTGCTTAGTCTCGCGTGCATGGATCGCCAAAAAGAATTCGTGCTTCGTACCCTGGAAGAGCGCGACATTCGGTTTGTCCGCTTGTGGTTCACCGATGTTCTCGGGTACCTCAAATCGGTGGCGATCGCCCCCGCCGAACTCGAAGGCGCCTTCGAGGAGGGAATCGGATTCGACGGTTCCGCCATCGAGGGATTCTCACGAGTCTCCGAAGCCGACACCGTCGCTCGGCCCGACGCCTCGACATTCCAGATCCTGCCGTGGGCCCACAAGGACGGTGCGCAACATTCCGCGCGCATGTTCTGCGACATCACGATGCCCGACGGTTCGCCGTCGTGGGCCGATCCGCGCCACGTACTGCGTCGCCAGTTGAGCAAGGCCAGCGACTTGGGCTTCAGCTGCTACGTCCACCCGGAAATCGAGTTCTTCCTTCTGGAGAACGGCCCGATCGACGGCACTCCGCCGATCCCGGCCGACTCGGGCGGATACTTCGACCAGGCCGTGCACGATTCGGCTCCGAATTTCCGCCGCCACGCCATCGACGCACTCGAGTCGATGGGCATCTCGGTCGAGTTCAGCCACCACGAGGCCGCGCCGGGTCAGCAGGAGATCGATCTGCGCTACGCCGACGCGCTCTCGATGGCCGACAACGTCATGACGTTCCGATACGTCGTGAAGGAGGTCGCGATCGGTGAAGGTGTCCGGGCGAGCTTCATGCCCAAGCCGTTCAGTGATCAGGCCGGCTCCGCGATGCACACCCACATGAGCCTGTTCGAGGGCGACACGAACGCCTTCCACAATCCTGACGATCCGATGCAGCTCTCCGAGACCGGCAAGGCGTTCATCGCCGGCATCCTCGAGCACGCCAACGAGATCAGTGCGGTCACGAACCAGTGGGTCAACTCGTACAAGCGACTCGTCCACGGGGGAGAGGCGCCCACTGCTGCGTCGTGGGGCCCGTCCAACCGATCGGCTCTCATTCGCGTCCCGATGTACACGCCCAACAAGGCGTCCTCGCGCCGCGTCGAGATCCGAAGCCCAGACTCGGCCTGCAACCCGTACCTGACTTTTGCGGTCCTGCTTGCTGCCGGTCTTCGCGGCATCGAGAAGGGCTACACCTTGCCGCCCGAGGCAGAAGACGACGTGTGGTCGTTGACCTCCGCCGAGCGCCGCGCCATGGGTTACAAGGAACTGCCGAGCAACTTGGACAGCGCTCTGCGCGAGATGGAGAAGTCGGAACTGGTGGCCGAAGCACTCGGCGAACACGTCTTCGATTTCTTCCTGCGCAACAAGCGTCGTGAGTGGGAGGAATACCGCAGCCACGTGACGCCGTTCGAGCTCAAGACCTACCTCGGTCTGTGACGGTGAAACCGCCCGCTGCGAGATCAGCAGTTCCAGGACCGGGTCGACTCGGGCTGGTCGAGCCCACCGCTGCCGACGAGTTGCGTCAGCTCGGTTGGGTCGACGCCGAGAGCATCGAACTCTTGTGGTCGCTTTCGCGTGCCGCGAATGCCGACCTCGCTCTGCGCACCCTTGTGCGGATCAAGGACGGGCTCGACGACGGGTGGCGCGAACTCGATCAGGCATTGCGCAAGGACAAAAGCCTGCGAGGCCGCTTGTTCGCACTCGTGGGTGCGTCGTCGGCCTTCGGCGATCACCTGGCCGCGGATCCGATCGGCTGGAAATTGCTCGACGGAACCGCTCTGCCGACCAAGGACGAGGCCACCGCAGCGTTGCTCGAGGCCGTGGGCGCCACCCTCGACGAGGGCGCTACCGAAGGCTCGCTGACCTACCGCGCCACCCTGACCGGGCCGGAAGCTGTTGTTGCTCTGCGTAAGAGCTACAAGGACCAGCTGATGCTGCTGGCTGCGGCTGATCTTGCGGCGACCGTCGAGAACGAACCAGTAGTGCCCTATCAGACTGTGGGTCACCAGCTTTCCGATCTCGCGGACGCTGCCCTGACCGCCGCACTGGCGGTGGCTATCGCAACGGTGTGTCCCGAGGGCAGTTGTCCGATCCGGCTCGCCGTGATCGCCATGGGCAAATGTGGTGCGCGCGAGCTGAACTACGTCTCCGACGTCGACGTCGTGTTCGTCGCCGAACCGGCCGATGCGACGGCCAGTCGCGTTGCCGGCGAGATGATGCGTATCGGTACTTCCGCATTCTTCGAGGTCGATGCTGCGCTGCGCCCCGAAGGCAAGCGCGGAGAACTGGTTCGCTCCCTCGAATCCCACATCACGTACTACAAGCGCTGGGCCAAGACCTGGGAGTTCCAGGCACTGCTCAAGGCTCGTCCGATGACCGGCGACATGGAGCTCGGTCGCCAGTACTCCGAGGCGATGAGCCCGATGGTGTGGATCGCCTCCGAGCGCGAGGACTTCGTCCCCGAAGTCCAGGCCATGCGTCGACGCGTCGAGGAAATGGTTCCCCCCGAACTGCGTGAGCGTGAACTCAAACTCGGCCGCGGAAGTTTGCGCGACGTCGAATTTGCCGTCCAACTCCTGCAATTGGTGCACGGGCGCGCCGACAGTTCGTTGCATGTCCAGAGCACGGTCGATGCACTGACCGCATTGGCGGCGGGTGGATACGTCGGCCGCGACGACGCCGCCAACCTGACTGCGTCGTACGAATTCCTGCGCCTGCTCGAGCACCGTCTGCAGTTGCAGAAGCTCAAGCGCACACACACCCTGCCGCCGCCGGACGACGAGGAAGCGCTGCGTTGGCTGGCCCGCGCCGCGCACATGCGGCCAGACGGTCGGCTGGATTCCCTGGGAGTCCTGCGCGCCGAGATCAAGCGGAATTCGCATCGGATTCGCCGCCTGCACGCCAAGTTGTTCTACCGCCCGCTTCTCGAATCGGTGGCGCGGATGGACAAGGAAGCACTTGTCCTGGGACCAGAAGCCGCGGTTCGGCAGTTGGCCGCTCTGGGTTACACGGCGCCCGAGCATGCTCTCGGACATCTGACTGCACTGACGAGTGGCGCTTCACGCAAGGGTCGCATTCAAGCGCTCCTGTTGCCGACTCTGCTCGAATCACTCGCGGACACACCGGATCCCGATGCAGGTCTGCTCGCTTACCGCAGGCTCTCGGACGCGCTCGTCGACCAGACGTGGTTCCTGCGCCTGCTCCGCGACGAGGCTGCGGTGGCCGAGCGTCTGATGACCGTGCTTGGCTCGTCGGCGTACCTACCCGACCTGCTCATCAAGGCTCCCGACGTGATTCGCTTGTTCGCGGATTCGCCGAGTGGACCGCGCCTTGTCGAGCCGAAGCCCGAGGACGTCGCTCGCGGAATACTCACCGCCTCCGGCCGACACAGTGATCCCAATCGTGCTGTTGCCGCGGCCCGCTCGCTGCGGCGACACGAACTTGCGCGCATCGCGTCGGCCGACATCCTCGGCATGCTCGATGTTCCCGCCGTCTGCAAGGCGCTGTCCTCGGTGTGGGCCGCGGTGCTCAATGCATCGCTCTCCGCGGTGATCAAGGCCAGCGTCACCGAACTCGGGACCGAGGCGCCGGCCAGTTTCTCCGTCATCGGCATGGGCCGACTCGGCGGCGGCGAACTCGGCTATGGATCCGATGCGGACGTGCTGTTCGTGTGCGAACCCCGCGAGGGCGTCGACGAGACCGTTGCGGTCAAGTGGGCCAACAGCATTGCCGACAAGGTGCGCAAGCTTCTCGGGGCACCGAGCACGGATCCTCCGCTCGAAGTCGACACCGGATTGCGTCCGGAAGGCCGCAACGGACCGATGGTTCGCACGCTCGAGTCGTACGACGCGTACTACGCGAAGTGGGCTCAGGCGTGGGAGATTCAAGCGCTGCTTCGTGCGCACCCGGTTGCCGGTGATCCTGAACTGGGACTGCGGTTCCTGCACATGATCGACAAGACGCGCTACCCCGAAGGCGGCGTCAGTGACGCGGCGGTGCGCGAGATCCGGCGCATCAAGGCGCGCGTCGATTCCGAAAGGCTCCCGCGCGGAGCCGATCCGGCGACGCACACCAAACTGGGTCGCGGTGGCTTGGCCGACATCGAGTGGACTGTGCAACTACTGCAGCTGCGCCACGCCGACAAGATCGAGTCGCTGCACAACACATCGACGCTCGAGACTCTCGACGCCATCGGCGCCGCGGAACTGCTCAGCGAAGGTGACGTCGAACTGCTGCGTGACGCCTGGATCACCGCGACGAAGGCACGCAACTGCCTCGTTCTGGTGCGAGGCAAGCCGACCGATCAGCTTCCCGGCCCGGGCCGTGTTCTCGCGGCGGTGGCGCAGGTTGCCGGATACGGCGACGACGCAGGGGAGTTCCTCGACAACTACCTGCGCATCACGCGACGGGCAAAAGCTGTGGTGGAGAGGGTCTTCGGCGGGGAGTAGCGTTTTCGCTCAGTCCTGCCGAACCGGCGCGTTCGCGGCGAACTTGCGGACTTCGGCGTCCTGCCACACGTGGGCGGGAACGCCGCCGCCGAGTAGCTCGCGCGCGAGCGCGGGTTGCCCGCCGATCGGTACGTCGCTGCCCGCGATGATCATGTTGCCGTAGCGGCGGCCCTTGAGCATCGCGGGATCGGCGATGATCGCCATGTGTTCGAACTGCGCACCGATCGTTGCGGCTTCACTGCGCGCGCCCTGAAGATCCGGGGTGTCGCCGCAGTTGACGATGTAGATACCGCCCGGTGCCAGCACGCGTCGTACGTGGGTGGTGAATTGCGCTGTCGTCAGCGGAGTCGGAGTTGTGTTGCCGGCAAAGACATCTCGAATCACGACGTCTCGGGTGGATTCGGTGAGAGTTTCGGTGACGGCGCGGGCTTCACCGACACGAATGCGCAGCAGCGGTGCGCGCGGTAGGTCGAACCAATCGCGCACCAGTTCGGCCAGGGCGCCGTCGATTTCGACAACCACCTGACGCGCGTCGGGGTAGGTGGCGGCGAAGTACCTGGCCATTGAGCAGGCTCCGCCGCCGAGATGCAGAACCCGCAGACGCTCGGTCTTGTCACGTTCGGAATCGACCAGATGCGCGATCCACCGCATGTACTCGAAATCGAGCACCGTCGGATCTGCGACGTTCACGTGGGAACTGGGCACTCCGTTGATCTGGATGATCCAGCTGTCGTCGGAGTACTGGTCGCGGACAAGCTCGCACGTCCCGGTATCGATCGGAAAAGTACCGGCGACGGGACCGGACTCGCCTCGCTCGGGAGTACCGCTGCGAGTTCTTGTCTTGCGAGTTCCCTTGGCCACTGTGTTGATACTAGCCGTGCGCGTTTCCGGTAGCGCCGAGTACCAAAAAGGCGCACGGACCGGCGGTATTCTCGAGTAGTTTCAGGCACACTCGTAGGTGGAGTGTGATCGGCGACACAAATGCCGGCGCGTTCTTTCGTCGTCCGTGCATCACGAAGAATTTCGAGGAGTGCAGGTGAAGGTCAAGGCAGCGGTAGTCAAGGCGCCAGGTCAGGCATGGGAGATCGAAGAGGTCGAGCTGGGGGACCCCGTCTCGGGTGAGGTACAGGTCCGACTCGCCGCATCGGGGCTGTGCCATTCGGACGAACATTTGCGTACGGGCGCCAGCCCGCTGCCCTTCTACCCGGCCTTGGGCGGGCACGAAGGCGCCGGAGTAGTGACGAAGGTCGGCCCGGGTGTCGCGAGCGTCGAAGAAGGCGACCACGTGGTTCTCGCCTTCATTCCGGCGTGCGGACGTTGTCCGTCTTGCGCGAAGGGTTTGCAGAACATCTGCGACGAGGGAGCCGGCCTGTTGACCGGGCAGGCGATCTCGGACAAGACGTACCGCGTCACCCTCAACGACGAGCCGGTCATCCAGATGTGCCTGCTCGGGACATTTTCGCCGTACGTGACCGTCAACGAGGCGTCGGTGATCAAGATCGAGAAGGACATCCCGCTCGACAAGGCGGCCTTGCTCGGCTGCGGTGTTGCCACCGGTTGGGGATCGGCCACCGCGATCGGTGGAGCCAAGGTCGGTGACACGGTGGTGGTCGTCGGCGTCGGCGGCGTCGGAATCAACTCGGTGCAGGGTGCGGCGTCAGCCGGAGCACGATTTGTGATCGCGATCGATCCCGTCGAGTTCAAGCGTGACAAGGCAAAGGAATTCGGCGCCACACACACGTTTGCCTCCCTCGCGGAAGCGCTACCGGTGATCGGCGAGATCACCTGGGGCAAGATGGCCGACGTCACCGTGATCACCGTGGGCGAGATTCACGGCGACATCATTCAGCCCGCGCTCAGCGCGACGGGCAAGGGCGGGCAGGTCGTGGTCGTCGGAATGGGGCACTACGCGGATTCGCAGGTGACGCTCAGCCTCTTCGAGCTGACCCTTCTACAGAAGCGTTTGCAGGGAGCTATCTTCGGCGGGGTAGGACCACGGTCCCAGATTCCCAAGTTGCTCGATCACTACCGAAGCGGCGCACTCAAACTCGACGAGTTGGTGACCAAGACCTACAAGCTCGAGGAGATCAACGAGGGTTACGCCGACATGCTCGAGGGAAAGAACCTGCGCGGAATGATCGTCTACACGGAGGACGATTACTGATCGTTCCCCCTCTGACTGAAGGGTCCGGCCCGACACCACACTTCGTGGTGTCGGGCCGGAGTCGTCTGCCCCCATGCAGATTTCTGTCGATCGATGAGTCGACTGCCCCCGTAGTGGGCACTCGCAGAGTGAGGAAACCGGGCGCCGCGTCCGGACCTCAGTCCACGACTCGACAGAGAAGAGCAGAACATGCCCTACATCACCACTTCCGACGGAACCGAGATCTACTACACCGAGCACGGCGTCGGCCGGCCGATCGTCCTCAGCCACGGGTGGCCGCTGAGTTCTGACGCGTGGCAGGTCGAGATGAAGCTGTTCGCCGACGCCGGATACCGGACCATCGCGCACGATCGTCGAGGGCACGGTCGCTCGTCGAAGACGTACACCGGCAACGACATGGATACATATGCCAAGGACCTGGCTGAGCTGATCGACACACTCGACCTGAAAGACCTGATCCTGGTGGGCCATTCGACCGGCGGCGGGGAAGTGGTCCGTTACGCGGCGCAGCACGGCAAAGGGCGTGTGGCCAAGGTGATCACCGCCGGCGCCGTTCCGCCGATCATGGTCAAGTCGGACGGCAACCCCGAAGGCACACCGATCGAGGTGTTCGACGGCATTCGTGAGGGAGTTCTGCGAGATCGATCGCAGTTCTACAAGGATCTCAGCGAGAGCTTCTACGGCGCGAACCGCGAAGGGGCCGACGTCTCGCAAGGGGCGAAGGACGACTTCTGGCGACAGGGGATGTTGGTCAACCTCGCCGCGGCCTACGACTGCATCAAGGCATTCTCGGAGACGGATCAGACCTCCGATCTCGAAGCCATCGACGTTCCGTTCCTCATCGCTCAGGGCGACGACGATCAGATCGTGCCGATCGGCGCAGCGGCGGAGAAGGCGATCAAGCTGGTGAAGAAGGGCACGCTGAAGGTGTATCCGGGCGCACCGCACGGAATTTGCGGCTCGTATCAGGAGACCCTGGACCGGGACATTCTTGCCTTCATCGAGGACTGACGTCAGCGATTCGGAAGGATAAGAGTCGAACGGATCAAAGGCCATGTCCACACACGTTGCCTCGCTGCGCGATGGTCCCAGTGTCTTCGAGAACGAACTCGGATCGATCTCGCAACTCGACACGAGTTCGTTGCCGATCCTGTCCGGTCTGTCGATCAAACGAATTGTTCTCGGCCCCGGTGCGATCCGCGAACCACAATGGAACGTCAACGCGAACCAGATCGCCTACGTCACCAGCGGAACCGTGCTCGTCTCGATGTTGGGCAATGCCGACGAGTTCGCCAGTTTCGTGGTGCGAACGGGGCAGATGTATCACGTCGAATCCGGCGCGATTTATCACATCGAGAATGTCGGAGAGGAGGAGGCGGAGATCATCGCTGCCCTGCGTACTTCACTCCCGCAGCACTTTTCGTTGCAGAGTAGCGTCAGCGCAATGTCGAACGCGGTGCTCGGCAATACCTACGACCTCGCCGCGTCAGCCTTCGACGTCTTCGGTAGGGCCGATGCGTCCCAGATAGTTCGGCGGGACGGCGCCGCCGTCGTTCCCGATACCGCCGGCTTTCCCAACGCGCATCTCTTCGATCTCGACGGCCAGATCGCGCCCCTCGCATACCCGTACGGACAGGCGAAAGTGGCACGCAAGCAGTATTGGGCGGCGCTGGAGGATCTTTCGATGTACTCGTTGACTATTCGCGAGAGTGGAATGCGTGAGCCACACTGGCATCCCGTCACTGCCGAAATGGGATACGTGCATCGTGGTCACGGGCGGATGACGGTCCTCGATCCGGACGGTTCGCTCGACACCTACCTACTGGAGCCCGGTCAGGTGTATTTCGTTCCGCGTGCCTATCCCCATCACATCGAGGTTCTAGGTGACGAGGACATCAACTTCCTCATCTTCTTCGACCAGCCGACGCCGGGCGACATAGGCTACCGTGCAACGGCTTCCGCGTTCTCGCGCGGCGTTCTCTCGGCCTCGTTCGGTGTTCCGGAACGCGATCTGCCGCAATTTCCTTTCACGCCGGTCGATCCGCTCATTGTCTCGCGTAACAATCCGATCGACCGCCAGCACTGACCGGCAAGGACGCCCATCATGACCGACTCGCTGATCGTGACCGATCACGGTACGACGCTCGACTTCACGTACGACGATGCTCTGCGCTATCACGGGCCGCAGGCGCCGGGAGGCGTGGCGCATGCCTACAAAGTCCTCGAGCGCGCACTCGGTGTGCTCGGCGGGGAAGGCTCCGTCGAGCGTCGCGAGTTGGTCGTCACCACTGCACACGGCGGACCAGGAGTGCGCGACGCGTTCGAGTTGGTCACGCGCGCAGTGACCGAAGGGCGGTACACCGTCGACAGTTCCCTGGCCCGGCCTGAACGAGGAAATACGCTCGCACTGTATGTCTTTCGGGTCGGCTATCGCGGCGCGAGCGCCACGCTGACTGTTCGGGAGGGATTTGTCGTCGACGAGTTGATCACTCTCTCCCGCCAGACTGACCGGACAGCCGAAGACGAGTCACGGCTGACAGTGCTCAAACAGGAGATGGCGGACCGAGTGATGTCGAGCCCGGCCGAGAGCGTGTACGACGTCGAGATCGGCACGCTCCCCGCCTGACTGACGGCGGCGTAGGCGTCAGTGTGCAGAACTCGGGGCTGTCTGAAGTCAGCGGCTGGCGAACATCCTTATCCGCTGGTCGCGACTGCGCTCGAGATGGTTGCGCATGTGGCCACGCGCGGACGATTCGTCCCTGGCGCGGATGGCGTTCAGGATCTCTTGATGTTCCGAATTGAGCAGGTCCGGTTCGCCGTAGTTCGACGGCGGGCCGCTGTCGTAGATTCGCAATTGGGTGGTGAGGCGGATCAGCAGTGCCGTGATCGTGGAATTGTGGGCGGCCTGCCAGAGGGCCTCGTGAAACTTGAAGTTCCCGGAACGCGCCTCGGTGCCTTCGGTTGCAGTGCAGCAGAACTCGTGTAATCCGTCCAGGCGAGCAAGGTCGAGATCGCTGTGGCGTAGTGCCGCGGCGCCTGCCGCTTCCGATTCGAGAGCTACCCGCGCCGCGTAGATCTCGATGACGTCCTCGGGTGTGCCGGAACGGACACGAAAACCGCGAGCGGCTCGTTCGAGTAGTCCGTCGTGTGCGAGCCAGTTGAGTGCTTCCCGGATCGGGGTGCGGGATGCGCCGTACGATTCGCACAATTGAGTCTCGTGCAGCGGAGCGCCCTGGGGGAACTTGCCGGCCAGGATGTCGGCTCGCAGGCGCAGGTACTGCCGCGAGGTCTGATCGGACCGGCCGAGCGCAGCCTCCGGCACCAGCAGATCGGTGGTGCTCGTATCGGCGTCGAGATCCATGTGTCCCCATTCCTGTGCATGCAAGTAGAGCGCGTTCGATTATGCCATCGACGACGAGTGAGTACTTGCGTATACGCTAGTACTCATTTAGGTTCGTGCTTGTTCGTTTCCGAGGGAGAGGGTCCGAAGTGGCTGGAGAGACCGCGTCGCCGCTGGTGAGTGCCGCTGAACTCGACGCGATGTGGCGTGAGGGAGGCGTCGCCGTGCTCGACGCGACGGTTCATTTTCCTCCCGCGCGATTTGACGGCGACTACCGCCCGGAATCCGGATACGGCGGCTGGGTCTCCTCGCACATCCCGGGTTCGCGACATGTCGACCTCATGGACGTCTTCTCCGAAAGGGAAGCGGCGCTGCATTTCACACGCCCGTCAACGGAGCAGTTGGTTTCCGATCTCCAATCCAGTGGTATCGAGCCGGGCGCGACAATCGTGATCTACGACCAGGGATCGACCACCTGGGCATCACGGCTCTGGTGGGTGTTTCGCAACGCCGGCATCGAAGCAAGAGTTCTCGACGGTGGCCTCGCCGAATGGACTCGACGCGGCTTCGCGCTCGCGAGCGGCGACGACGAAACCCACACGTCGGCGTCGACGCGTTGGAGCGTGACGGATCTGGGTCTGTGGGTCGATTTACCTCGCGTTGCGTCGCTGTCCAGCGGAGGCGAAGCCGGAACGCTGGTGTGCGCTCTCGCGCCTGAGCAGTACGAGGGAACCGAGAAGACGCGATACTCGCGACGCGGACACATTCCGTCAAGCGTGAATCTGTCCGCGAAGAGTCTTCTCGACTCCGACTCCCGGATGCTTCCGGTCGAGAAAGTCTTGTCGAAATCGGCCGACGTTCTACCAACCGCCACCGGCCCTGTCGTGATCTATTGCGGTGGCGGAGTTTCGGCGTGTTTGACCGCACTTGCGCTGATCCGCAGCGGCCACGCGGACGTCAAAGTCTACGACGGTTCGTTAGAGGAATGGACTGCAGATCCGGTTTTGCCGATGGTTGTCGGCAGTGAGCCCGGTGGCGCGAATCCGGATGTGCGATGTCCGCGGTCCTGAATCGCCGCAGTCCCCAAATACCTCCCGTCCTGAAGGAATTCTCATGTCTGACACTGTCTCTGTCGAAACCGTCGCGTCGGCGATCGACGCACTCCGCGATCAGGTACCGCTCGTCCAGTCGCTGACGAACATCGTTTCGGCGAACTTCTTGACCAATGTTCTGCTCGCTGCCGGCGCAAGCAACGCTCACATCGACAACGTTCATGAAGCGGGTGGGTTCGCTGCCATCGCCGGGGGAGTGCTCGTCAACCTCGGAACGCCGGACGACGGGACAGCCGAAGCCTTCCTGATTGCCGCAGAAGCGGCCCGAACTGCCGGTACGCCATGGGTTTTGGATCCAGTCGGTGTCGGCGGACTACCCTGGCGGAGCGGTATCGCTGTGGATCTGCTGCGCTTTCACCCCAGCGCCATCCGCGGGAACGCATCGGAGATCATCGCTCTGGCCGGACTCGGCGGTGACACCCGCGGCGTCGACAGTGCCTCCGACTCCGCCGACGCAGTGCCCGCCTCTCTGTCACTTCTGAAGCATGCGGGTGCCGTGTCGGCATCGGGCCCGGTCGACTACATCGTCGGCCGCGATCGTGGCGGCGACGTTCGGGGCATCCGAGTCTCCGGTGGCAGCGCTCTGTTGCCGCGCGTGACCAGTACCGGTTGCTCTCTGGGAGGCCTGGTCGCTGCCTACCTCGCCGTGACGCCGACCGCGCTTGACGGATTGGTTGCCGCGCATACGCATGTTGCCGTGGCATCGGAGATCGCCGAGGAAAATGCCTCAGGTCCTGGTTCTTTCGCGGTCGCGTACCTCGACGCGCTCTACACCGTGAATGCGGACACCATCCGCTCACGTGCCCGAATCGAATCGTTCGACCTGCCGGCTGGAGTGCAGAACTGATGGGCGTCAAGACATTCTGGTATCTCACCCAGGCCGACGGGGACTACCCGTGGAGCCCCGCTGGGCTGTTCCCCGTGGACGGGGCCAGGCAGATCGAGCTCGCGAAGACCATCGACGACGGCGGATTCGAAGGTGCGCTTGTTGCCACCTGGCCGAACGATCCGTTCATTTCGGCGACGTGGGCGGCAGCGCACACCACGCGCATGAAGTTCCTTGTCGCCGTCTACGCGAACATGACGCCGGCGCGACTGCTGGCGGAGAAGGCATTGACTTTCGACGCCTTCAGCGGTGGCCGACTGTTGATCAACTCGGTCAACGGACGCGAAAACATCCTGACCAAGTACGACATGAACGTGCCCCACGACGAGCGTTACGAGTTGGGGGAGCAGTACTGGGCGGACTTCCGCCGCATCTACGCCGAAGGCACGGAGTCGAACTTTCCCAACACACCACTGCGTATCGATGCGCCCGCTGGGCATCAGGTTCCGCTGTGGGGTACCGGTGATTCGCCTGCAGGCCTGGCGAATTCAGGCAAGGTGCTCGACACCTATCTGGCGATGTTGCGCGAGACTTCGTTCATCGAAGACAAATTCTCTGCCGCACGGGCGGCGGCGGAGGCAGCCGGGCGCGAGTTCACCGACTTCGGTGCGCTGACCGGGGTGATCGTTCGCCCCACCAAGGCGCAGGCGCACGACCGGTTCCGTTCGTTGTTCGAGAAGACGGGCGTCGAGCAGATCGCTCATGTCTTGGACAACGCAGTGCGTCGTCGTACTCAGGGGAAGCAAGACCTCAAGACTTTCACCGCTCGCGACGCACAGCGACAGGGCTGGGCCGACAAGATTGCTTCCGGCCGACTTCCGGAACCGGAGGAGTTGTACGTCGGTGACGGGCTGTACGCGGGTATCACAGCGTGGTCGCCTCTCGACATCTTCGGCACCGGGTCATCGGCGGTGTACTACGTCGGCGATCCCGATTCGATCACGGACTCGGTACGCACGCTTCGCGGCCGAACCGGTTTGACTGCACTGATCCTGGCAGGTTGGCCGCTGATCGAGGAAGCGAAGTGGGTTGCGGAGCATCTTGTTCCGCGATTCGACGAACTCAGCTGACTTCGCGCCGCAAGACAGTGGTACCGAGACCCAAAGTGTCGCGGAGAAATGCTGCGGCAGTGCCGATTTCATCGGCAGTGCAGTCGAGAAGGATCTTGACTTCCACGTCCTTCTTGTCGATGTCGGCAATAACGGCCATGGCAACAACGCCGTTGCCGACGGCAGAGCCTCGGAACAGATCGATCCCGTCGCCGTCCGCGCTGACGGTCCCGTCGAGATAGCCGTAATCGAGCGGATAAATCGCAGCGGGGTAACGCGGGTGTGCCGACCCTCGGGGGCGATCGATCACGACAGTTGACGTGGCAGTCAGGTGATCGAGGGCGGAGAACAGGTCTTCGCTCATCGTTATCGGTGCTCGCGCAGTAGCTGAGTCGGTGTCAGGCCTGTCAGCGCTCGCGTATCGCGCGCGAGGTGGGCTTGGTCGGCGTAGCCGGCGCGACCGGCCAGCGACGACAGCGTGAGATTTGCATCGCGGCTGAGAGTCAACACGTCCTGGATACGTTGCACTTTCTGAATCATTTTGGGGGACAGCCCGATCGACGACGTGATCGAGCGTCGAAAATGACGTTCGGAAACACCGAGGTCTGCGGCGATCTCTCGTATCGGAGTCGAAGGGGAGGAGATGAGCGCGGAGTAACCACGCTCGATTCCGTGGTCGGGTTCCAGTCCGCGCCACAACTGGCCCAGTAGGTGAGCGTCGACTGCCTCGTGGCTAAGGGCGTCGGCAAGTACCCGCGCTTGTCTGGAAGTGAGGATGTCGTCGAAGGCGATCTTCGAATCCTGCACCGCGTCGGCCGCTGTGCCGAGCAGGCTCCGCAGAGCCGGCGGATTGATCCGGATGCCCCACATGGTTGTACCGGCGGCGACCGAAACCAGATCGGCACCGGTTGCGGGTCCGACGAGCCACGACTTTCCGGTGCTGTCGACGATGAAGTCTGCGCAGAGATCGGGAAGAATCCGCTTTGCCTCCGTGGGCGCATGGGGGTCAGTAGTGCTTTTCCACGCGCAACTGAAGAGGCCGGCCGAACCGGTGATCCGAGTCTCGACATAGGTGTGGCCGTTTTGTTCAAGACTCGACGCTACCGTCCGACTACCGTCAAGAGCGAGGGTGTCAGTGCCGGTCATCAGATCATCGTCACACACTCGCCGATCACTTCTCGACCCGAAACAGGAGAAATACCGTGTCCGTCTCTCCGAGACTCGATCTCGTCGGAATCGTCACCAACGATCTCGCGCGTTCCCTCGCGTTCTACCGAACCCTCGGGCTCGACATTCCGGAAACACCCGCTGACGCTCCACACGTGGAGTTCACTTTCGACAGTGGGCTTCGGCTGGCCTGGGACGCGCTGTCCACCATCGCGAGCTTCGATCCTGACTTCGTTGTCGGGGAAGGTCGACACCCCGTCGCTTTGGCCTTCGATTTCGGGACACCCGCTGCAGTCGACGAGGCGTATCAGCGCATCACAGCCGACTTCCCCGGACACAAAGAGCCATTTGATGCCGTGTGGGGCCAGCGTTACGCCGTTCTTCTCGATCCCGACGGCAATACCGTGGATCTCTTTGCCGCGCTCTGATTTCGAACGACGCAGACCCCGACCGAAATTCGGTCGGGGCCTGCGATTGTCGGTGATCGAGTCGTTGTCAGTTCACCAAGCGTTGAGGGTGTCGAGGATCTGGCCTCGGGCCTTCCACAGTTCCGCGCCCCAGTACGGCCACGAGTGAGTGCCGTTGGCCGGGAAGCTGTACGTTGCCGGAATTCCCAGGGAGTTCATGCGCAGCTGGAATGCCCGTGAGTTCATCAGGGCAAGGGCTTCGAGGCCGATGGCGCTACCGGTATTCACGAAGTCGACGGGACGACGCGGTTGATCGAACTGCCCGGGTAGGCCGCTCGCGGCGGAGATGTACAGAGAGAGCCCAGCCAGCTCGGGTGCAAACACGAAGGGGTCGTTGCGGAGCCAAGCGGGGTTCCATGGCGGTCCCCACATGGCATCGACATTGAAGGACCCTGCGCTGACCATGGCCACGCGGATTGCTTCACGCATGCCGGGAGCTGAGATGTTGAGGTATCCCGAGAGCGATCCGGCGAACTTGAACTGATCGCGGTGATAGGCGGCGAGCGTCAGTGCCGCGCTGCCACCCATGGACAATCCGAGCACACCGTTGTTGGTTCGGGAGACGCCGCGCGATTCCAGATATGCGGGAAGTTCCTGGGTGAGGAAGGTTTCCCATTTGTACGTGACCGGCTGGCGATTCAAATTGCTGTTCGCATACCAGTCGGAGTAAAAGCTGGACTGCCCGCCGACCGGCATGACCAGGGTGACGTTGTCGCCGCGATACTGCTCGAGAGCGTTGGTCTCGAAACTCCATGCGTTTCGGTCGTCGCGTGCTCGTAGACCGTCGAGAAGATAGAGCGCCGCGTTGCCGCCGCGCGAAGCCCACTGGATCTGAACCTTGATCGGCCCCATCGAGGAGTCGACGAACACTTCCTCGTATCCACCGGCCGGGGCGGTGCGCGCGGGCGCTGCGGTCGCTACTGATCCGCTGATCAGGCCTGCGGTCAGGGGGAGTGCGAGTGCTGTCGCGGCGAGGCCGAGGATCCGACGCTTGATTCGTTTCGAAATGCGGTTTCTCGAATCATCCGGGTTCGAAATATCTGGGTTCTTCGCCAAATCTGTGTGAGCCTCGTGCATGTATTACTCCCGCCCCAAAGGTGCTTGCACACCGAAATCCGACCGAGCCCCCCGAGGCACGGAATTCCTGATGACACTAAGTGGTCTGTATTGACGTCGACGGCTCCGTTACCGTTTCGTTATCAAACTGGTCTGATTCAGGTAGTGCCGTCATGCGTCGTCGACCGGAGGTTGCGCGTCGATTTGCCACCCTCCACGAATCAGGTGTTCACGTACCCGGGCGACGTCCGATTCGTGCGGAATATCGTCGGTGACCTTGGTGATGAGGACGCCGATGTCGATCGGATCGACCGAACCGGGAAAGTCGATCGGATCGACCGAACCGGGAAAGTCGATCGGATCGACCGGAACCGGAAAGTCGGCGACGAGATCGTCGGCAAGAACGGCGATCTCGTCGTCGGACAGTTGTCGCCGGAGCAGGGCCATCAAAGGGACGTAGTCCTGCTCCGGCACGCCGTTCGGATACCCGGCACGCAGCCAGCCGAGTATCGAAGCCAGAAGTGGTGGAAGACTCAACGAATCGAGCTTCAGTCGTTGTCGAGATCAGCGAGGGGCCACCCGGCGGCGGCCAGGACGGAGGCAACGCGCGCGATGTCCTCGTCCGAGGGAGTCTGACTCGTCAGATCGGCGATCTGAGCGCTGATCTCGTCGCTAGAGATCACCTGGTCGCTGTTGACGTCGCTCAGTTCTGCGAGTGCAGCGCCGATGGCAATGTCTCGAATTTGCGCGTCCGAGAGCTTGCGTCGTAGCAATGCGACCAGCGGAATGCGGTCCTTGGGCGGTATGCCTTCGGGGTAGCCGGCGCGAAGCCATTCCAGAATGGACTGAGGAAGGGATGGAGTCGGTGCAGTCACGGTGATGTCTTTCCGCTCGTGAGGGCGCAAGGGATCAGAAGATCTCGATGCCGAATGTGTGGCTGAGGAAGCCCTGCATGATGAAGAGGATTCCGGTGACGATTGCGATGAGCACTACCGCGAAGCACACCACTGCGCCTGCCACGGCCAACGGACTGCGAGCCGCGACGGCAGTGCTCCCGCCGCCACTGCCACGTTGCCCGGCATCGAGGGACTTCAGGCCGATTGCGAAGATCGCCGGAAGTCCGGCGCCAAGCAAGAGGCCGACAAGTACGACCTGCCAGAGCGAGTCGACGGTGTTTTTCAAGATATCCATGTCGATTCCCTCTTTCAGGCTTTGACGTCGGTGGTGACGCGGGCGTCCGGACCGGGGACCTCTGCAGGCACCAGGCCGCCGTCCCACTCGGCGTTGACGTTGCTCGGATCGATGGGCTCCTTGCGGGAGCGCAGATACATCCAACCGGCCAATGCGATGAGCACAGCGAAGACGACCAGGACACCGGGCAGGCCGCCGACGGTGTTGGCCAGTCCCCAGCACAGAGCGCCGACGATCGCAGCGGACGGGAGAGTGATCAACCAGGCGACCGCCATGCGTCCGGCGACGCCCCAACGAACCTCGGCGCCCTTGCGTCCCAGACCGGTTCCCATGATGGAACCCGTCGCCACATGGGTGGTCGAGAGTGGAAGACCGAGGTGGCTGGAGGTGAGAATGATGGCAGCAGAAGATGCTTCGGCCGCCATGCCCTGCGGCGCGGCGATCTCGACCAGGCCCTTGCCGAGTGTGCGGATGACTCGCCACCCGCCGAGGTAGGTTCCGGCAGCGATCGCGAGTGCGCAGGTGAGCTTGACCCAGAACGGCATGTCCGCGTCGGCGGAGATGGTTCCATGGGCGACCAAGGCGAGGAAGATGACGCCCATTGTCTTCTGAGCGTCGTTGGTGCCGTGGGCGAGGGAAACGAGTGAAGCCGAACCGATCTGGCCGAGTCGGAAACCCTTGTCCTTGGTTTCCTCACCGACGTTGGAGGTGATGCGGTAGATGAGCCAGGTTCCGGCCGCTGCAACCAAGCCGGCTACGACGGGAGCGAGAACTGCGGGGATGACAACCTTGCTGAGCACGCCGCTCCAGGCGACACCGCTCATTCCGAGGGACGCGATGGCGGCGCCGATCAGGCCGCCGAACAGTGCGTGTGAGGAACTCGAGGGGATGCCGAGCAACCACGTTGCCAGGTTCCAGATGATGCCGCCGACAAGGCCGGCGAAGACGATGGTGAGCAGCGCTTGGCCACCCACATTTCCGAGGTTCACCACGCCCTTGGCCACGGTGGCAGCAACCTCTACCGAGAGGAAAGCTCCGACCAGGTTCAAGGAAGCAGACAGAGCGACTGCCACCTTGGGCTTGAGGGCGCCGGTTGCAATCGACGTGGCCATAGCGTTGCCAGTGTCATGAAAACCGTTGGTGAAGTCGAACCCCAGAGCGGTTACGACGACGACGAGGAGAACGATGAGTTCCGCATTCACGAGAAGTCATGTTCCAACACCTGCGGGCCACAAATCGACCTGAGACGTGGTCGTTCCGCGACATTTCCATCACTCGGCACCTGTTGTTCATCTTCGTCCGGATAATTGTCCGTTTCGAAACGCGCGAGGCATAGAAAGTTCATTCGTGTGCATGGTCATGGAGTTTGTGGAGGCATACGCCAATTGCCGGACGGACGTATCGGGTTCTGGACTTCCTCGAAATCGGGTAAGGCCAAGCGGCTGCGGAACAACCCACGCGTCACCGTCGTGCCGTGCAACAACCACGGAAAGGTTGCCGACGGCTCTTTGCTGGTTGCCGGGACCGCTCACTTGGTGAGCGGCGGACCTGAATTCGACGAGATCCGCAGCAAAGTGAACGCGAAATACGGTGTGATGGTGCCTATTTCGAAATTCTTCAACACCCTCGGTCACATCGGTAATGGTCCGTTCCCGTACGGCGACACCGGCGTGATCATTTCCGTCGATGCGTAGTCGGGATTGCGCAGCGGAGTAGCCTGAAAGTATGGAACCCACGACCGGGCGCCTCTGCCTGACGGTTCCACGAATCCTCCGTTAAGGAGCCTCGTCATGGCGCACATCAGCACTCTCGACTATGCAATGGAAGCGCCGCAGCGCCATGTCGGGCAACCTTTCCCGTCGCCGACGCGGACTCCGCGGTTCCTGCTTCGTGGTCAAGGCGCCGTCAAGGCATCGGTAGACGGCGCATGGTTCCCATGGACCACCAACGTCACGGCGGAGCTTCACGATCTGATATCCGCACTTTCGCTGAGGTTGGGGCCGATCGCGCGGGTTGCGTTCGACTGGAACACGATCAGCAGCGCGCAGCGTCGTATCGACGAGGTCGACGGACTGGAAGTGCGGGGTCCGTACCCTGGCCAGCCTCACGATTTGATGTATCTCGACGACATCTATGGTCGTCAACTCGTTCTGATGATGATTCCGCCGTACACGGATCCGGACCGTGCGTACGAGATCATGCGGCGGTTGGTTGATCCTGGCCGTAGCGAAACCTATCGGGTGCAGTGAGATCTTTTCTGACGTGCGGGGTCGAATCTTTCGATTCCTGAACATGCGTCCAGTTTGTCTGGTTTGATGGTTCTCGTAACCACAATCTCAGGCGCATTCCTTCAGGTCAGCGCTTGGGCGCGGCAGCTTGACTCCCTGCCGTGTCGTCGGTCCGGCATGTCCACCACCCTCCCACTGTGCGTGAGCGCCGGATCGAATGAAGCCCCGCCCTCCCCACGGGGGTGGGGCTTCTACTTTGTTCGGGCTGAGCGGGGTTCGCATCGCCGAATCCGCCGGGTCGTTCGGAAGTTCGGGACGCCCTGGTCCGTAGCATCGCCACTGTGAACATTTCTCTACTCGGTGCGGCGGGGCTTCAGGACTGCGCCGACAGTGGAATGGACTGCATGGACGGATTCGGGGCGTTCGTTCTTCTGTACGGCGGCGGATTCATTCTCGCCTTGATATGGATTTCCCTGTGCCTTGTCGGAACGGCCGATGTGGTTTCCGTGTCCGGGCGAATCGGTGTGTGGCGAGCAGTCGCCTTCTTTTTCGGGATTTGGCTTGTGCCCATCGCCGGGTTGAGTGCATGGCTTGTTTTCCGACGCTCTCGTTAACTCGCGAAAGTGGAGTCGGAGAGGTAGACGCGCTTCCGGAGCCCGGTAACTTGTTGGATCCGAGGCGATTTGAAATGTGGCGAGAGGCTCTTGTCGATGCAGCAGGCGACAACGTCCATCCAGGCCATGCCGGAACTGGTTGGGCCTGGGCCAACTGGCAGTGGGTGGTCGGGACCGCCCGCTACGGCCGAGTGGATCTGCTCGGCATCGACGAACTCGGTTACATGGAACTCGACAAACGAGGCGCCGAGCTGCTTTTTCAGGTGTTGACCGAACGGGAGGAAAAGAACTCCGTCGCCATCGCCTCCAACGCGTCGTTCTCCGGCTGGACGACAACGTTCACCGAACCACGACTTTGCGCCGCCATCGTGGATCGGCTCACCTTGCGGCGGCAACATCATCGAAACCGCCACCGACTCTTACCGACTCGTCCACATCCGAGCTCAGCAATCCGCTTGATACACACAAGGTGGGTCCGGATCACGCCCCCTATCGGACTTGAATGAGACTGACATTTTCACTGAGACCCGCACCTAGCCTTGAAACTATGTGGCATCCTGCCGCTCCAGCCAGTTCAAGATCGCTTGGTTGGTCTCTTCGGGTCTTTCTTGCTGGATCCAGTGACCGCAGTCGAGATTGACTACTTCCACATTGGGCACGAACTCTGTCAGGTTCTCAGCCCTCACGATCGCGTCACGGTTGCCGTAGATCATGAGTGCGGGCTGTTGGATAATCGGGTCCACCTCCGCCAGCAAATGCCAGTTGCGGTCAAGGTTCCTGTACCAGTTCACACTGCCCGTGAATCCTGTCGATTCGAAGGCGGAGACGAAAACGGCCAATTCGCTATCGCTCATCAGAGGCTCACCGAGTGGTGTCTCTGCTCTGGCGAGATCGATCAGCGCCATACCCGGCTGAGGCTCCCTGAGGGGTTCGTTCTTCCGGTACAGGTTGCGGAGGAACCGGAAGGTGTTGTCTTCGAACACCGCGTCCGCGACGCCCGGCAGTCGATTGAAATGGACGAAGTAGAAATCACCGCCGAGCACGGCTTCCATGAACTCAATCCAGGGCTGCTCTCCGCGATCCTGGTAGGGCAGGCTCAGGTTGATCACTTTGTTTACCCGGTCCGGGTGCAACAGGGTAAGGCCCCACACGACAAAGGCACCCCAATCGTGACCGACAAAGGTGGCATCGTCGTAGCCGTAGTGATCGAGAAGTGCGATGAGATCACCCGCCAAATGTTCAATGTCATAGTCCGTCACTTCGGTCGGGCGTGATGAATTGCCGTAGCCGCGTTGGTTCGGGACGATGACGTGGTAGCCCGCCTCGACAAGGGCGGGCACCTGGTGTCGCCAGGAATAGGCGTGCTCTGGCCATCCGTGACACAACACGATGGGTTTCCCGGCATTGTGTCGCCCTGCTTCGAAGACTTCGAGTTCCACGCCGTTGACTTGGATGAGGACGGGCCTGGGGAAGTCGGATGGATTCACGGATGCTCCTTTGAGTTGAGTACCGATCTCGTGTCTGGATCGACCGGTTGCTCCGACGTTAGGGAGCATCGTGGACACATAAAGTCCTAGATCGCTGGCAATCTGAAGAAATGCGGAACGATCCCACAGGCCGAGCACTGCAATTGCTCTCGCTCCTTCAGACCCATCGCTTCTGGCACTGTGCCGAACTTGCCGCACGACTCGATGTCACGCAGCGGACGGTGCGCCGCGACATCGATCGCCTACGCGACCTCGGTTATCCGGTCGATTCCACGTCCGGAAAGTACGGGGGCTACCGACTTGCAACGGGGGCACACGTGCCGCCCCTGATCCTCGACGATGACGAGTCCGTGGCGGTAGCCGTCGGACTGCGCTACGCCGCCGAGGCCGCCATCGGAGGCATCGAAGAAACATCGCTGCGCGCGCTGACCAAGATCGAAGCACTCCTGCCCCATCGACTACGCCGACGTGTGTCGGCACTGCATTCGAGCGTCAGTTCCATGCGGCGGGCAGATGACGACATCGTCGACCCCGAAGCACTCAGTGTGCTCGCTGCGGCATGTCGCGACCACGAGCACGTTCGTTTCGACTACCGGCGAGGTGACGGCGAGAGCAGCAGACGGCTCGTCGAGCCGCACCGCCTTGTCACGGCGGGACGTCGTTGGTACCTCGTAGCATGGGACCACCATCGTGCGGATTGGCGAACATTTCGACTGGACCGGCTCTCGGAGCCCTGGCTGGCAGGCAGTCATTTCACGCCACGCGAGATCCCGGGCGGTGACGCGGCAGCCTTCGTCGCGAGATCAGTCGGCTCGCCACCCCGTCACCACGATGCAAAACTCGCCATCGAAGCTACGTTCGCCGACCTCGAGGGCGTACTCAGATGGATAGACCACACACCGATCGAGGTGGCAGCGGACCGCTGCCTTGTCGAGATCCGCAGCGAAGATCTCGGCAGGCTCGCCATGACGGTTGCGCGCATTGCGCTCACCGCCCCAGTGGTCGTCATCGAACCAACCGAGCTTGCCGACACCGTCAGTCGGCTCGCCCTTCACCTCAGGGTCTCGCCACCATGACAGTCAGAAGAGGATTGTGCGACAGAACCATTCATGTCCAGGTTGCCGCGGGGACGTGTTCCCCGCGCAGGCCCCTCGTCTATCGAGACACGTATCCGTTCCCCTGTGAGCTTGGAGAGTAAGTGACCAATTCGAAATCATCGCCGGCTTCCATCCACCCCCCGACGTGGAAGTTCGACTACCCGATCATCCACGCCGAGACTCGGGAACAGTGGCGAACTTGGCTGACGGACAATCACACGTCAGGCCGAGGTGTGTGGTTGTGCTCTTGGCGCACCACCACCAGCCGACCACGCTGCCCCTACCCTCAGGCCGTTGAGGAAGCCATCTGCTTTGGTTGGATCGATTCCACCAACACCATCTTCGACGAAGAGCGCAATTTGCAACTGTTCACGCCGCGTAGACGCAAGAGTTCCTGGACCCGACTCAACCGCGAACGCGCAGCGGATATGGAGGCGCGTGGCCTCATGACCGCTGCTGGTCGTGGTGCCATTGCTGCCGCGAAATCCACTGGTTGGTGGACGATTCTCGACCAAGTCGAAGACCTCGAGGAACCATCTGACTTGCAGGCGGCGCTGGACCTGGACCCGCAAGCTCGAAGCAACTGGGACAGTTTTCCGCCCAGCGCCCGCAAACAGATGCTGTGGTGGATAGTCTGTGCCGCTCGAGACGCAACACGGGCAGGTCGAATCGCCCATATCGTCAACAATGCGGCCATCGGCGAACGTGCTCGCGGCTGATCCGCGATTCGACCGCGTCCGGAATGAAGGCCGGTCATCATCTGCCCGAGGGGTCTCCCTCGGACCGAAACAAGTCCACCCGCCCCGCAGAAGCGGGACGGGTGGACTCGGTACTCGCAGGTCTGACTTACGTCAGGATGCGGATCACACGTCGTAGTAGAGCTCGAACTCGTACGGGTGCGGACGCAGGTTGACCGGAGCGATTTCCTGCTCGCGCTTGAGCGAGATCCAGGTCTCGATCAGGTCGGTGGTGAAGACGCCACCCTCGGTCAGGTACTCGTGATCGGCTTCGAGGCGGTTGATGACCGTCTCGAGGCTGGTCGGAGCCTGCGGGATGTTGCGAGCCTCCTCCGGGGGAAGCTCGTAGAGGTCCTTGTCGACCGGAGCCATCGGCTCGATCTTGTTCTTGATGCCGTCCAGGCCGGCCATCATCTGTGCAGCGAAGTTGAGGTACGGGTTACCCGAGGAGTCGGGTGCGCGGAACTCGAGACGCTTTGCCTTCGGGTTGTTGCCCGTGATCGGGATACGGACAGCTGCCGAGCGGTTGCGCTGGCTGTACACGAGGTTGATGGGGGCTTCGTAGCCCGGCACCAGACGGTGGTACGAGTTGATCGTCGGGTTGGTGAAGGCCAACAGCGACGGAGCGTGGTGCAGGATGCCGCCGATGTAGTGGCGAGCCATGTCCGAGAGGCCTGCGTAGCCGGACTCGTCGTGGAAGAGGGGCTTGCCGTCCTTCCACAGGGACTGGTGGACGTGCATGCCCGAGCCGTTGTCACCGAAGAGCGGCTTCGGCATGAAGGTCGCGGACTTGCCGTGCTGCCAGCAGGTGTTCTTGACGATGTACTTGAACAGCTGCAGGTCGTCAGCGGCTGCGAGCAGCGTGTTGAACTTGTAGTTGATCTCCTGCTGTCCGCCGGTGCCGACCTCGTGGTGGCCGCGCTCGAGCTCGAAGCCCGCGTTGGTCAGGTTGGTGGAGATTTCGTCGCGCAGGTCCACGTAGTGGTCGTACGGAGCGACGGGGAAGTAGCCGCCCTTGGCGCGAACCTTGTAGCCGAGGTTCGGGGAGCCGTCGGCGTTGGTCTCAGCGCCGGTGTTCCAGGAACCGGAGATGGAATCCAGCTCGTAGAAAGCGGAGTTCATGCCGGAGTCGTAGCGAACCGAGTCGAAGATGTAGAACTCGGCCTCGGCGCCGAAGAATGCGGTGTCCGCGATGCCGGTGCTGACCAAGTACTCCTCGGCCTTGCGGGCAACGTTGCGCGGGTCGCGGCTGTAGGACTCACGGGTGAACGGGTCGTGCACGAAGAAGTTGATGTTGAGGGTCTTCGCCTTGCGGAAGGGGTCGATCTGCGCCGTGGTGACGTCGGGAAGCAACATCATGTCGGACTCGTGGATCGACTGGAATCCGCGGACCGAAGATCCGTCGAATGCGAGGCCGTCCTCGAACACGTCCTGGTTGAAAGCAGACGCCGGGATCGAGAAGTGCTGCTGGACGCCGGGCAGGTCGCTGAACCGAATGTCGACGTACTCGATGTTCTCGTCCGCGATGTACTTGATGACCTCTTCGGCCGTGGTGAACGCCACGCTTGTGCTCCTTAAGTCGCTTCAGCCAAGTGATGTCGGTTGAATCCGTCGAGGCAGACGGTAGGGAGCTGGTGTTGCCCGCTCGTCAACCCTTTGTTTCGGCAGTGTTACGCGTCGCAGCATCCTGGGGATTTCCGAAGTCCATGTGACCGGCCACACAGTTAAAACCCGGCAAATCTGGACTACGGTGCTGCGACGCCTATCCTGGACAGCATGGCACGTATCACCGGAACTTGGCTCTCTGGGCCGCAAGCAGCTTTGCCGAAGAGCGCGGACGGCCGTGAGCAGTCGTACCGTGGCGAGTTCCTCGGTTTCCCTCAGGAGGGGCCGGGTTCGCTGGTCGGTTCGGGTCGTCGTATCGCCGCACTGTTGGTGGATTGGGTCATGGCCGTGGGAGTGGCCTCGCTCATCACCGGAGACTTCTTCGACGGTATGACCTCGACGGTCACACTGATGGTGTGGTTCGCCGTCGGTGTCGTCACCGTGGCGCTGTTCAACTTCACCCCGGGGCAGTTCGTCCTCGGACTTCAGGTTGCGCGAATCGAAGGCCCGATCCGTGTGGGCTTCGTGCGCGCGTTGGGGCGTCAGGCGCTGTTGGTGTTCGTCATTCCCGCGACCATCACCGACATCGACGGTCGCGGTATGCAGGACCGCGCGACCGGCACTTTGCTCGTGAAGTCGCGCTGACACAAACTTCTCGAACGAAGAAAGACCCGGGTCCGTATGGGCCCGGGTCTTTCGTTTTGCTGTGGGGGAGTGTCAGCGACGACGAATGGTTCGCTGCATTCCCTTCATCTTCGCGCCTCCGGGCATCGGGCCCTTGGGAAGCGCTGCTCCGCCGCCGCGTGCGCTGAGCGCAGCGAGGCGCCCTTCGATGTTGTCCATGCGCTTGGTGTCGATGTTGCGGGGCAACTTGTTCAAGTAGCGCTGGAGCTGCGAGAGCGGAACCTGGCCCTCGTCGTTGCCGATGATGATGTCGTAGATCGGGGTGTCGCCGATGAGGCGGGCAGTCTTCTTCTTCTCCTGCGCGAGGAGGCCCTTGACGCGTTGCGGCGAACCCTCGGCGACGAGGATGACACCCGGCCGTCCGACGACGCGGTGAACGGCATCGAGCTGGGTGGTGCCGGCGACGGCATTCGTGACGCGCCACGCGCCCTGCATGTTGTCGAGTGCCCACGCAGCGGCACCGGCCTGGCCTTCAGCCTTCTTGTACACCGATTTCTGGACGCGGCGACCGAAGATGATGAACGCGCCGAGGAGACCGAGAACGATGCCGATCGGCAGCAGGAACCACTGAAGGCCCCAGATGAGACCGACCAGGAAGAAGACCAGAGCAGCACCGACGAGGGTGCCGATCATCAGCGGAAGGAGGAGCTTGTCGTCCTTGCGCTGCATCTGGAATGCCTGCCAGAGCTGAGTTCTACGTTCCTTGGAAGCCTGCTTGCGGGCAGCCTTCGCTGCAGCCTTTGCCTCTTTGGTGGGTTTGCCCTTACCGGATTTGCTGCCGTTCGCCATGTACCCAGGATACGTCCATTGCTGTGCGCCTTTACTAACCGCCCGCGGTTAATAAAGGCGCACAGCAAAAAGTGGATCAGCGATTCAGGCGCGCCATGAGTGAGCTGGCTTCCTGGGAAGCGTCTCCGCCCTCGGTCAGATGACGCTGCGCCTCGGGCAGTTCACGGCCGTGATGTGCCATGGCCTGCGCATACAGGCGGCCGGCGCGGTACGACGAGCGAACCAACGGACCGGCCATGACGCCGGCGAAGCCCATCTCTTCTGCAGCCTTGGAGTGTGCGACGAACTCCTCGGGCTTGACCCACCGCTCGACGGGGTGGTGCCGGGGCGAGGGGCGCAGGTACTGGGTGATGGTGAGGATGTCGCAACCGGCGGCGTGGAGATCTGCCATCGCCTCGGTGACCTCTTCAGGGGTTTCGCCCATACCGAGGATCAGGTTGGACTTGGTGACCAGTCCGTAGTCGCGTGCTGCGGTGATGACGTCGAGGCTGCGCTGGTACCGGAATGCCGGACGGATCCGCTTGAAGATGCGGGGGACGGTCTCGAGGTTGTGTGCGAGCACCTCGGGGCGTGAGGCGAAGACCTCGTCGAGCAGTTCCGGCTTGCCGTTGAAGTCCGGAACCAGGTTCTCGACGCCGGTGCCCGGGTTGAGTTCGTGGATCTTGCGGACGGTCTCGGCATAGAGCCAGGCGCCGCCGTCGGGGAGGTCGTCGCGGGCGACGCCGGTGATCGTGGAGTACCGAAGCCCCATGGCCTGAACGCTTTCCGCGACGCGACGGGGCTCGTCGCGGTCGAGGGCTTCGGGCTTGCCGGTGTCGATCTGGCAGAAGTCGCAGCGGCGTGTGCACTGCTCGCCGCCGATCAGGAATGTGGCTTCGCGGTCTTCCCAGCACTCGTAGATGTTGGGGCAGCCTGCTTCCTCGCAGACGGTGTGCAAACCTTCACGCTTGACCAGGCCCTTGAGTTCCGTGTACTCGGGGCCCATCTTTGCGCGGGTCTTGATCCAGTTGGGTTTGCGTTCGATGGGCGTCTCCGCGTTTCGGATCTCGAGACGGAGCAGCTTACGTCCTTCTGGGGCGATAGTCACGACAGTGATCCTACGCCCGGTGATTACTGCAACGGGGTTCGGGCGAGCCCGTCAGCTGTACTGAACGGTAGTAAAAGTCGGAGTAGGCGAGGCGCTTTCGAAGGTGACGCGCTCGACGTTCCGTTCGGTGACGGGCATGGTTCCGTCGAGAGCAGCGATCACTGCCTCGGTCACAGCGGGAGTGACTTCGTCCACGGTGACGTCGCGACCGAGTTCATGCGACAGCGTCGTCACCCCGGCGTCACGGATGCCGCAGGGAATGATGTTGTCGAATCCGGTCAGGACCGAATTGCAGTTCAGGGAGAAGCCGTGCAGTGCCACGCCCCGTTGGACGCGCACGCCGATGGCAGAAACCTTGCGCTCGGGCTTCCATTGCCCGTTTGCGAGTTCGGCAGGCAGCCAGACGCCGGAGCGGCCGTCGATGCGCCCGCAGTTCAGGCCGAGGTCCGTGCACACCGTGATCAGTGCTTCCTCGATGCGTCGGACATATCGCACCACGTCGATGGGCTCGGCCAGTTTCACGATCGGATATCCGACCAGCTGGCCGGGGCCGTGCCAGGTGATCTTCCCGCCGCGGTCGACGTCGATGACAGGTGTGCCGTCGACGGGACGGTCTTCGGGTTCCGTGCGTCGTCCTGCCGTGTACACCGGCGGGTGTTCGAGGAGCAGTAGCGTGTCCGGTCCGATGTCGTCTGCCCGCGCTGCCGCGAGCTCACGCTGGCGGTCCCACGCGGCGTTGTAGTCGATCAAACCGAGTTGCTCGACGGCGATCGGCAGTTTCGAGAACCGGGCGGAAACGTCAGCGCTGCTCATGGACGTAGAGATTACGCCCGACTTCGGAATCATCCGAGTGCGGCCGCCAGCGCTTCCCCGATCGTGTTGTGGCGGAAGGAGAATCCCGCCTTTTCCAAGGCCGCGGGAATGGCGCGCTGGCCACCGAGGATGCCACTCTTGGCGAATTCTCCGATCAACGCTTCAAGCGCGAACCCGGGAACGATCCAGGGAGCCGGTCGGTGGACCGCACGGGACATGGCGTCGTTGAACTGGGCGTTGGTGACAGGTGCCGGACCGGTCAGGTTGACGGGACCGGAGATTTCGGAATTCGTGAGCGCGAACTTGATCGCGTCGCACTCGTCCTCGAGTGAGATCCACGGAAAGTACTGGCGACCGTTGCCCAGTCGCCCGCCGAGACCGAACGAATATAGGCGCCGAAGCCGACCGAGCATGCCGCCGTGGGGTGAAATCACGACGCCCGAGCGCAGATTGACCACGCGGGCTCCCGCCTTGGGTGCGGGCTCGGTGGCAATTTCCCAATCGCGACACGTCGTGGCGAGAAAGTCGGTGCCTGCCGGCGAATCCTCGTCGACGATCTTGTCGCCGGTGTCGCCGTAGTAGCCGACGGCGCTCGCGTTGGCGAGTACGGGAACCTTCTGACTTGCGACAGCTTCGGCCAGGACATCGGTCGCGACGATGCGGCTGTCACGGATCGCCTGCTTGTAGGAACCCGACCACCGTTTGTCGCCGATGCCGACGCCGCAGAGGTTCACGACGGCGTCAGCGCCTTGCAGGACGGAGAGGTCCAGACGGTCGTGGTCCGGGTCCCAACGCGATTCGTCGGGTCCAGCGGTCGAGCGTCGCACGAGACGTACGACGTCGTGGTTGTCGGAGCGCAACGATGACACCAAGGCCGTTCCGATCAAACCGGACGAGCCGGCGATGACTACTCGCATTCGGAAAGCCTCCTTCGATTCAGCCTGCTTCGATATCCGACCGTGTATATCCGACCGTACTGAAAAAGCCGGGGCGCCACCTCCTGATGGAGATGACGCCCCGGTCGGCCGAGCAGTTGCTTACAGGCCCAGATCAGCTTCGAACGAGGCTTCTTCCAACCGCTGCTTCACAGTGGTGAGGAATCGGCCGGCGTCGGCGCCGTCGACCAGACGGTGATCGTAGGTCAGCGGCAAGTAGATCATCGAGCGAACGCCGATGGACTCGTTGCCGTTCTCGTCGGTGACCACCATCGGGCGCTTGACGATCGCGCCGGTTCCGAGCATGGCCGCCTGCGGCGGTACCAGGATCGGGGTGTCGAACAGCGCGCCCTGGCTGCCGATGTTGGTGATGGTGAAGGTTCCACCCGAGAGCTCGTCCGGCTTCAGGCCACCCGAGCGTGCACGCTTCGCGATGTCGGCGATGGCGCGAGCCAAACCGGCAAGGCCGAGATCGCCGGCGTTGTGGATGACGGGGGAGAGCAAGCCCTGATCGGTGTCCACTGCGATGCCGAGGTGCTCAGCGTCGTAGTAGGTGATCTGCTTGGCAGCCTCGTCGTAGCTGGCGTTGATGTTCGGGTGTGACTTCAGCGCCTCGACGACTGCCTTGGCGAAGAACGGAAGGAACGTCAGGTTGACGCCTTCGCGCTCGATGAAGCCGGCCTTGGCGCGGGCCCGCAGGGCGACGATCTTGGTGACATCCACCTCGAAGGTCTGCGTGAGCTGAGCGGTGTTCTGCAGCGACTCACGCGTCTTGGTGGCCGTGATCTGCCGAATACGGTTGGCCTTCTGCGTGGTTCCGCGCAGGTGTGCCAGTTCCGGTCGGACGCCTGCGGCTGCGGTGGCGGCCGGTGCGGCCGCGGGTGCTGCAGCAGGAGCAGCGGCGGCGGGAGCCTTCTTGGCCTCCGCAGCGGCGAGCACATCCTGCTTGCGGATGCGGCCGCCGACGCCGGTGCCGGTGACGGTCGCGAGGTCGACGCCGTTGTCCGTGGCGAGCTTGCGCACGAGCGGGGTGACGTACGGGCTGCTGTCGCCGGAAGCTGCGGGTGCGGCCGCCGGTGCGGGAGCTGCAGCAGGCTTCGGAGCGGGTGCGGCCGGTGCGGCAGCAGGCTTGGGTGCCTCAGCCTTCGGTGCTTCTGCCTTCGGTGCTTCAGCCTTGGGTGCCGGCGGAGCGGCCGGTGCTGCGGGAGCGGCCTTGGGTGCCGGAGCCGCGGCGGGTGCGCCGGATCCGACGACGGCCAGCTGGCCACCGATCTCGACGGTGTCGTCTTCCTGCGCATTGATCTCGAGCAGGATTCCGGCGACGGGGGACGGGATTTCGGTGTCGACCTTGTCGGTCGAGACTTCGAGCAGCGCCTCGTCGACGGCAACCTCGTCGCCGACGGCCTTGAGCCAGCGGGTGACGGTGCCTTCGGTGACGGACTCGCCGAGGGCGGGCATCGTCACGGCGGTGCCTTCAGCGGAACCGCCGGAAGCAGCGGGTGCCTCGGCGGCGGGAGCTTCTTCGGCGGGAGCTTCGGCAGCCGGGGCTTCCTCGGCGGGAGCTTCCTCTGCGGCGGGGGCGGGTGCCTCTGCCTCGGGTGCTGCGGCTTCGCCGGCTTCACCGATCTGGGCGAGCTCGCCACCGATTTCCACGGTGTCGTCTTCCTGCGCGACGATCTTGGTCAGGACGCCGGCGACGGGAGACGGAATCTCGGTGTCGACCTTGTCCGTGGAGACTTCGAGCAAGGGTTCGTCGACTTCGACCGTGTCTCCTTCCTGCTTGAGCCACCGTGTGACAGTTCCCTCGGTGACGCTCTCACCTAGGGCTGGCATCTGGACGGAGAAGGCCATGTCTTTTGACTCCTCGACAGTTGTGTTCGGGTTGTTGAATTTTGTCGACTTGTGGTCGTAATGCATTGTGCTCGAGTGGCGCGCGACGTGCGGCTACTTGTAGCTATTTTGCCGATGTCGACGCGCGGGCGCGGCGTCACCGTCGTTCATCTTTCCATTGATACGCCGGGCGTGTCCGATGAGGGGGATGCCGTCCGTTTCGGGTGTGTCGGCTACTGGCGAGTAGGTATGCGTTGGGGGTCCGGCTGTAACGTCGTAAGCGGACCAAACGGTATGTCGTGCGCAGGCACAACGGACATCGCCTGGCAAACTTGACATATCGCCGGGGTGCATCCGCGGCGTCGGTACCGAGGAGGGTACGACCGTGGGACTGTTCGATCGTTTCAAGCGTCCGCCGAGTGCGGCTCAGGCCGCAGCGCAGAGTGATGCGGATCATCTGGCGAATTGGGCGCACTCGCACGAAGGCGTCGAGGCATATGTGGAACCGCAGACGACGGTGACCGAGGTGACCGTTGTCCTCGTCGCGAAGGACGGGGAGTGGACTCGTCGTCGTGTCGGCGGCGAGCGTGGTGCCCGCAAATTGGGACAAGACCTGAAGATCCCCGTCTATGACGTCCGAAAAACGGGATATCCGCAGCGTATGCGCGATCACGACGAGCGTAAGCGAATCGAACGCAAGCGGGCCCGAGAGCAGGAATTGCGCGACGGCGCCTGAACTGCTGTGCGCCTTTATTAACCGCGGGGGGTTAATAAAGGCGCACAGCAAGTGGTCAGCCGTTTACCGCGATGTCCTCCAGGACCGAGATCATCGTGCGAACCGGAACGCCGGTGCCGCCCTTGCCGGTGTAACCCCACGGCCCTGACGTGTTGTACGCCGGACCCGCGACGTCGATGTGCGCCCACTGGACACCCTCGGGAACGAATTCCTTGAGGTAGTGAGCGGCGACCAGCATGCCGCCCCAGCGGTGCGGGGTGACATTGGCCATGTCGGCGACCTTGGAGTCGAGATCTCCGCGCAGTTCCTCGGGCAGCGGCATGGCCCAACCGTTCTCGCCGACGCTCTGCGAGATGGAGGCGACGCGGTCACGGAACTCGTCCGTGCCCATGACGCCGGGGGTGCGGTTGCCGAGCGCCACCATCTGCGCACCGGTGAGGGTTGCGGTGTCGATCATGTAGTCGGGGTTGTCCTCACCCGCGCGAACCATAGCGTCGGCCAGGATCAAACGGCCCTCGGCGTCGGTGTTGACGACCTCGATGGTGATTCCGCCGTACTGGGTCAGCACGTCGCCGGGACGCTGCGCGGTTGCGGACGGCATGTTCTCGGCCATCGGGACGT
Source organism: Rhodococcus sp. ARP2 (assembly GCF_001029585.1). Taxonomy (NCBI): domain Bacteria; kingdom Bacillati; phylum Actinomycetota; class Actinomycetes; order Mycobacteriales; family Nocardiaceae; genus Rhodococcus; species Rhodococcus sp. ARP2. Next base: position 126,648 of record NZ_LEKE01000001.1, read on the forward strand.
ATGCGACGACGTTGACGGGCAGACCGAGCTTGGCGGCGAGCACGACGGTGGAGATGACGGCTGCGGCGCCGCCCATGTCCGAGGTCATGTTCTCCATCCCGGCGGCAGGCTTGATGGAGATTCCGCCGGTGTCGAAGGTGATGCCCTTGCCCACCAGTGCGACCTTGCGGGCTCCACGCTTCTTCGACGCGTATTCGAGGCGGACGAGACGCGGCTGGCGTGACGAGCCCTTGCCGACGCCGATGATTCCGCCGTAGCCACCCTTCTCGAGTGCCTTCTCGTCGAGCACCTGGACGGTGAGCCCGGCCTCGACGCCCAGTGCCTTGGCGCGCGCGGCGAACTCGGCGGGGTAGAGGTGGCTCGGGGGAGTGTTGACGAACTCGCGTGCGGTGGCGACGGCCTCGGCGATCGCTGCCGACCGTGCCAGCGTTGCCTTGGTCTCCTTGGTGCGCGGCGATGGCACCAGAAGTTCGACGCGGGCCAGTGGCTGCGAATCAGGACCGGGAGCCGTCATGGACGACTTGAATTCGGTGAAGCTGTACGCGCCCAACGCAAATCCCTCGGCGGCTGCGCCGAGATCGAGGATCGAGAGCGTGGTTGCGACGGTGTCGATGCCGGACAGTGAGCGCGCTGCAGCGCCCGCGGACTTGCGGATCTGCTCACTGTCGAGCTTGTCGGCGGAGCCGAGTCCGACGGCGAGGACGCTGGTGACCGACAGCGCGCTCGGTGCCGGGACGCGGGTGAGCTGCTCGGGCTTGCCGGTGGCGCCGACGGCGATGAGGCTGTCGAGGATCTCGGCGAGCACGTCTTCGGCGACGATGCCTTCGCTGAGTGCGATCTCGGGGCCGTCCGGACCCGACGTCAGACCGACGACCAATATCTCTGCGCGCTTGGCGACTGTGCCGGCGAGAACGAGGTCGGGTCCCAACGATCGGGCTGTGCGAGTGCTCAAGGTGTCTCCTGTGAGGTGAGTGTGCGATGCGTCCGGTTCTGGCGGATGCCTGAGTCGATGTTAGGCCCTTTGCCGTTTGCGGACGGGGCGATCGTCGCGGCCGGGTGAGCTCTCGCTGCGGACATGTTTCGATCGGCGAAGTCCGATAGGTTGTGGGCCATGACCGACGAACAACTGTTGCAGGGCCCGATCCACCCCGTCCACGTCGAACTCGGCGCGACGTTCGCGCCGTTCGGGGGATGGCAGATGCCGGTTTCGTACGCCGGCGTCGTGGCCGAACACACCTCTGTGCGTGAGAGTGTCGGACTCTTCGACGTCAGTCACCTCGGCAAGGCCGTCGTGCGTGGCGCGGGCGCCGCAGAATTCGTGAACTCCGCACTGACCAACGATCTGAACAAGATCGGGCCGGGTAAGGCTCAGTACACGTTGTGCTGCAACGAGTCCGGTGGTGTCATCGACGACCTCATCGCGTACTACGTCAGCGACGACGAGATCTTCCTCGTCCCGAACGCGGCCAATACCGCGGACGTCGTTGCGGCTCTGGTCGCCCTCGCACCGGACGGAATCACCGTCGAGGATCAGCATCGTGCCTACGGTGTGCTGGCTGTGCAGGGTCCGAAATCGGTGGCGGTTCTGACGGCGCTGGGACTTCCCACCGAGATCGAGTACATGGCGTACGAAGATGCGGAATGGAACGGCGTGCCTGTTCGTGTGTGCCGCAGCGGTTACACCGGTGAGGTCGGCTACGAACTCCTGCCGCGGTGGGAGGACAGCGAGCCGTTGTTCCGTGCGCTTCTCGAGGCAGTGCGCGCCGAGGGTGGGCAGGCCGCCGGACTCGGCGCCCGTGACACTCTTCGTACCGAGATGGGTTATCCGCTGCACGGGCATGAGCTTTCGCTCGAGATTTCTCCGCTCGAAGCGCGCTGCGGATGGGCGATCGGTTGGAAGAAGCCGACATTCTGGGGCAAAGAGACCTTGACCGACGAGAAGGCTGCCGGCCCGGCTCGCAAACTCTGGGGGATCAAGGCTCTCGATCGCGGCGTGCTTCGTGCCGGCCTCGGTGTTCTGCGTGACGGCGAGGCAATCGGCGAGACCACCTCGGGGACGTTTTCGCCTTCGCTCAAAGTGGGAATTGCGTTGGCGCTCCTCGATTCCGGTGCCAATGTCTCGGCCGGCGACGAGATCGAAGTCGACGTCCGTGGTCGTGCTCTTCGGTGCGTCGTGGTGTCTCCTCCGTTCGTGGAGACCAACACCAAGTAGAGAGCTTTTTCACGTTCGATAGGATTGCGCCCATGACAGGTGCCGCCGATTTCGTTCGTGTTCAGAGCTCGTCCCCGAAGTCCGACGCCGAGCGCCGTGACATTTTGGCGGCGCCCGGCTTCGGGCGGCACTTCACCGACCACATGGTCTCGATCGACTACACCGCGGGCAAGGGCTGGCACGACGCCCAGGTGTTGCCGTACGGAAACATCGAGCTCGATCCGGCCGCAATGGTTTTGCATTACGGACAGGCCATCTTCGAGGGCCTCAAGGCATACCGTCAGCCGGGTGGCGAGATCAGCTCGTTCCGCGTCGAGGCCAACGCCGAGCGTTTCGCAGCATCTGCGCGCCGTCTGGCCATGCCGGAGCTCCCGTCGCAGATGTTCATCGATTCCATCACCGAACTGATCGACGTCGATCTCGACTGGGTTCCCGCAGCCGGTGGCGAGGACGCGCTCTACCTCCGTCCGTTCATGTTCTCCACCGAAGCCGGACTCGGTGTCCGTCCCGCCGACGAGTACCGCTACCTGCTGATCGCCTCACCCGCCGGTGCGTACTTCCCGCGCGGCGTCAAGCCGGTCAGTGTGTGGCTGTCCACCGAATACGTTCGCGCGGCCCCTGGCGGTACCGGCGCGGCCAAGTTCGCCGGCAACTACGCCGCTTCGCTCCTCGCCCAGGCGCAAGCTGCCGACGAGGGTTGCGACCAGGTGGTCTGGCTCGACGCCATCGAGCGCACGTACGTCGAGGAAATGGGTGGAATGAACCTGTTCTTCGTCTTCGGCTCCGGCCCCGACGCTCGCCTCGTGACGCCGTCGCTGTCCGGTTCGTTGCTGCCGGGCATCACGCGCAACTCGTTGCTCGCCCTTGCCGCCGATTCCGGTTTCGCCGTCGAGGAGCGCAAGATCAGCACCGACGAATGGCGCACCAAGTGCAAGAGCGGTGAAATCACCGAGGTCTTCGCTTGCGGCACAGCAGCAGTCATCACCCCCGTCGGACGCGTCAAGTCCGCCGAGGGCGAGTTCACCATCGCCGACGGCGAGCCGGGTGAAGTGACGATGGCACTGCGCGACACCCTCACGGGCATTCAGCGCGGCACCTTCGCCGACACCCACGGTTGGATGACCAAGCTTCACTGATCGCTGGTTCGTTCCGCGAGCAACCGCTCGCGGAAGAACTGCAGAATCTCGTCTCGAGCGACGGTGGTGGGCGATCCCGCCTCGTCGACGAGATGAGCCGTCACCACGCTGTGTGGATTGGCAATGACGTGTTCGAAGAACGGTGACGTTGTCGCGTTGGCCGCTTCGTCGGGCAGCACCTTTCCGACGAAGCGCTCGCCCATGGCCTTCGAGTAGGCCGCGAATCGCTGTGCGCGGCAGAACGGGTCACCTTGAAACCGGTATGCAAGCACCGTGAGGTCTTCGGCCTCGAGTCTCGAGCGCACGGCTTCGAGTTCTTCGGGCCCGCTGTCGGTTTCGTCCGGTCGGTCGAGCGGTAACGACGGTTGGGCGAGAACCGGCGCGATGACCGAGGGTTCGAGCATCATCGACAACGCGAAGTTGCCGGTGAAGCACATCCCGATCACGCCAACGCCAGGACCGCGGCACTCCTCATGCGCCGAAGTGGCGAGTGCACGCAGCCAACGGACCGCCGGACTCGGTTCGTCGACAGCGAGGGCGCGGAACTCCGCACTGACGCAGGCTCTCTTGAACACCGTCAGCCCCTCGTCCACTGTGGGGACCGCTCCGGCGCGCCCGAACAGTGACGGAACGAAGACAGTGAAACCGGCGTCGCGCACCCAGCGGGCGAATCGCGCTACATGCGGGCTGATGCCCGGCATCTCCGGCATGACGATAACTGCGGGACCGGCGCCGGCCACGTACACGGACTTCGCCACTGCGTCGATGGTGATCGTTCGACGGTCGAAGTCTTCGAGCGGATCGTCTTCGGTCATGCTCCGGTTCGGCACGGTGAGCCCTCTCAGTAGTCGAAACAATTCCTCCGCACAGTCTTTCGGCGCGGGATCAACTACAGAAGAGGGCGGTTCGCCACGTTTTCGGGCGGGCTCGCCACGCACGGCCTATCCGGCGCCGCCTTTGCGGAATCGCTTTCGATAGTCGGCCGGGCTGATGCCGACGCGGTCGGTGAACAGGCGACGGAAGGTTCCAGGATCCTGATAGCCGATGTGCCCCAGGATCTTTCCGAGAGACCAGTCGGTCGATTCCAACAACCGTTTCGCTTTTCGGATCCGTGCACGCTGCAGATAACTGCGCGGCGATTCCCCGGTCTCGTCCTTGAACTTCCGAAGCATGGTTCGGGTGCTGAGGTGAAAAGCATCCGACAGCAGATTCAAGTCGTAAGGCTCCGCCATCCGTTCGACCAACCAACTTCCGACGTCGTCGGCGAACTGTGTGTGATTGACGGGCAGCATCGAGTCGACGATGTACGGAGATTGACTGGTTCGATTTTCCGGCGCCAGAGTAATTCTCGCAGTCGTTCGCGCAATATTGTCGCCGAGATGCTCGCGCACGAGTGCTGTTGCGAGGTCGAGCGCGGCAGTGAACGCCGCAGTGGTGGTGACGCCGGCGTCCTGGACGATCAACGAGTCGGTTCGAACCGTCGCACCGGGGTAACGACTCGCGAGGTCCGCACCGTACAGCCACGACGTCGTACATCGGCGTCCGTCGAGCAGTCCCGCCTCGCCCAGCAGATACGCGCCGACGCAGACCGACGACACCCGAACGCCGCGCGCCTCGCACGCACGGATGAACTCGATTTCTCTGTCCCACAGCGACAAACGCGTCGTAGGGTCTTCGGACGGCACGAGGTCGAACCCCGGCACAACCAGGTGATCGATGTCGTGATGCCCCTCCTGTACCCCGAGCGAAAATCCACCTGCCGCAACTACGGGCGTGCCCGACGCTGCGATGACCGATACCTCGAAGGGGTCAGCGGACGCTCCATCAGCGACCCGATTCGCGATCAGGAGAAGGTCGGTGAAAACGAAGATTTCGGCCGCCAGGCAACCTTCGTACGCAAGGACACCTACTCGCACGACGTCGGATCACAGTCCGAGAGTGAGGCCGACGGCCGTAAGCGTCACAGTGAGTTCGAGCGCGAATCCGAGAACGTCTCCGTTGAGTCCACCGAATCTACGGACGCAGTGACGCACGCACAGCACACTGATCAGTAGCGCCGACGCGGTCACGAGAGGGCCGAGCCACCACCGGTCGGTGGCAAAGGCGGAAGTGGCGATCAGCGGAACCGACCATACGATTGCGGCCCAGAGCGGTTGTGAATCGGCGACGAGCGCACCGAATCCGTTCGGGCCAGACGCGAGAATACCTCGGCGGCAGGCAAAAACGACGGCCACACGACCCGCAGCGACAGATACGAGAACGGCGATCCACTGCGTGGGGGAGTCGGCAACAGCGAGGACGCCGAAGGAGACCGATTGCAGCCCAAGGAAGATGAACAGTGCCGCGACCCCGAACGGTCCGGCACCGCCGCTGTGCATGACCTCGCGGGCGCGCTCCGGTGGACCGTAACAACCCAGTCCGTCGACGGAGTCTGCCAGTCCGTCCACGTGCATCCCGCGTGTCGCGAGAGCGAGCGCACCGACCGTCAGCAAGCCTGCGAGATAGGGATTCAGGCCGATACTGGTTGTGCCCCAGAGCAGAAACGTCGCGGCAATGCCGAGTGCGATCCCGGTGAGCGGAGCTGCCGCGATGGCGCGACGACCGGCAGTTCGGTCGATGTCGGAGGGACCACGAACCGGAAGGACCGTCAGCCACGAGAAGGCCAGAGGCACTCCGGACAGCGGGCCCGCCATGCTCACTCCGCCGTATCGGTCTTGGTCAGGTCGATCGACTCCGGTTCGTCGGCAGGTGCGCTGCCCTGAGTGCTGACACCGGCTTCGGAGAATGTCGCCATCTTGCCCAGGATTGCCACTGCGCCCTGAAGAATCGGGAGCGCTGTGACTGCACCTGAACCTTCGCCGAGACGCATGTCGAACTCGACGATCGGGTCGAGACCCATTCGGGTCAATGCGATGGTGTGGGCGGGTTCGGTGGAGCGGTGTCCGGCGACCCACCATTCACGTGCGCCGAAAGCCAGTTCGTCGGCAACCATGGCGGCTGCGGTGACCACTACGCCGTCGAGGATCACCGGCGTACGACGCGAAGCTGCCTGGGCCAGAAAGCCGGCCATCGCGGCGAGGTCGGCACCCGAAGACGTGCGCAGCAGCGCGACTGTGTCGCGAACGTGCGGACGGGCGCGACGGAGAGCGTCGCGAATCGCTGCGGTCTTGCGGATCCACCCGGCGTCGTCGATACCGGTACCTCGACCCACGACCGCGACGGGTTCACTATCCGTCAGGGCTGCGATGAGTACGGTTGCGGGCGTCGTGTTGCCGATGCCCATGTCGCCGGCGATGAGAAGATCTGCGCTCCCGTCGATTTCCTCGTCCGCGATCGCTCGGCCGGCGGCGATGGCCTGAAGGGTTTCCTCGTTCGACATGGCGTCTTCGCGGTCGATGGACCCGGAAGACCTGCGCACCTTGTGGTTCGAGACGGACGGATCGGTATCGCCGTCCACTGCGATGTCGACGACGCGTACCGTGGCGCCGGCAACCTCGGCGAGGACGTTGACTGCCGCGCCGCCCCCGAGGAAGTTGGCGACCATCTGTGCGGTCACTTCCGGCGGATAGGCGGAGACGCCGTTGCGGGCGATTCCGTGATCACCCGCGAAGACGACGACGCGAGGCCGAGCGAAAGCGTGTGGGGGACAAACTCCTTGGCAGGCTGATGCCCAGTCGGCGAGAGTCTCCAGTCGGCCCAGCGAACCTGCCGGCTTGGTCAGATCACGCTGACGCGCATCGGCCTGCGCACGCACCTCGCGGTCGGGCGGGGTGACGGGTTCGAAGTCGGCGCTACTGACTGGCGCGACGTCAGGGTTGGCATCTGGATTCGCCCCTGAAATGGCCCCTGGATTGGCCTCGGTACTCACATCGTGCCTTCCGGTTGTGCAGCAGTATCTTTCAAGATGAGCGGTAACCCTGCAACCACTAGTACGACACGATCGCACACCGCGGCGATACGAGCGTTGAGAGTGCCGATCTCGTCGCGGAACAGTCGTCCCGACCGTGTCTCGGGGATGACGGCCAAACCCACTTCGGGGCTTACCAGCACCAGGTGTCCGCGATAGTTCTCGACACTGGCGACCAGGCTGTCCGCAGCGGGAGTGACGGTGCCGCGCGGAGCGTCCCAGGCGCCTTGCCGATCGAGTTCCGTGGTCAGCCACGTTCCCAGATCGTCGACCAACGTCGCTGTGTGTGAATCGCTTTCGAGTTGCGCCGCGAGGTCACCGGCAGCTGCGGTTTCGACAGTCGACCAATGGGAAGGCCGTCTGTTGCGGTGCTGGTCGATCCGGCTTTCCCAGTCTGCGTCGGAGACATCACGTCTGGCTGTCGCCAGGTACCGGATCGGTGCCGAACTTTCGGGTAAGTGGCCTGCACAAACCAAATCCTCGGCGTGCGCGGACTTACCAGACCGCGCGCCGCCGAGGACCAAAGTTCTATACGTGTTCGTCACGCTCAGATTGCGTCGCCCGGCCCCACACGAGGCTTCGGTGCGCGCAGCTTACGGATCTGCGACGCGCGAACGAACGCGTACCAGCCGAGCTTGAATCCGCCGTCGGTGCTGTCGGGGAAGCGCTCGGCGACGCGGTTGTTGATCATGCGACCGAGCCAGATGCCTTCACCGACCATGAAGAGCATCATCACGAGCATTGCCAGCGTGACGATCTGCTGGAGCGCAGGCGTGACGAACATCGTCATGATGAGGATCAATGCGAGCGGCATGAACAGCCCGACGAGGTTGCGGCGAGCGTCGATGAAATCACGGACGTAGGCGCGAACCGGTCCCTTGTCGCGGGGGAGCAGGTACTTGTCCTCGCCGGCGAGCATGCGGGCGCGGCGGTCTGCCGACGATGCGCGACGCTCGGCGGCTTCGGCCTTGCGGTCCTCCTTGGAGCCGCGGGTCGCCTTACGGCGGGCGCGGGCTTCCTTCGCGGTCAGCGGGGCAGGGGCAACGGGGCCACGCCTCTTCGCCTCGGCGTCACGACGCTTGGGTGTGGGGCGGCCCTTGCCCACCTGCTCGATGGGCGCCTCTTCGGAGGCCGAGGATGCCTCAGTGCCCTCGACGTCACGTTTGTCGGAGTTGTCTGAGTCACCGCGGCGTAGCAATTTCACACCTCCAGGCTATTGGATAAGTGCACGGTCTGGGAAACCGACCTCGGTCTTTCTGAAAAACCCGATCGCCCGAGGCACTGAAACGCGCGAGATCGTGAAACATCGGGGTCATTCGGGACTCTTAGACTTCGGCTATGCGGGTAATAGTTGCTCCAGATTCGTTTGGTGAGACGTTGACGGCCGTCGAGGCGGCTGAGTCCATTTCTGCCGGTTGGCGACGTGGCCGACCCGAAGACGACGTCGTCACCGCGCCACAATCCGACGGTGGGCCGGGTTTCGTCGACGTCTTGGCCACGGCTGGGGGCGACATCCGGACCGCACGGGTGCCCGGGCCACTGACCGCGGGCGTCGACGCCGCGTGGCTGTTGGATTCGGACACGGCGTACCTCGAGTCCGCCGAGGCTGTCGGGCTCGGTCTGCTCGGAGGTCCGCCGACACGGGACAGCGCACTCGCCGCGCACAGTCGCGGTGTCGGAGAACTGATCGCTGTCGCGCTCGAGGCAGGCGTGAAGACGATTGTCGTCGGACTCGGTGGGAGTTGCTGCACCGACGGGGGACGTGGGCTGGTGGAGGCGCTGGGCGGCTTGGAGGCTGCAAGGGCGGCTACGGCGGGCATTGCGTTGGTCGCGGCCACCGACGTCGAACACGTACTTCTCGGCGAGCACGGTGCGGCCGCGGTGTTCGGCCCGCAAAAGGGCGCCGACGCCGATGCCGTAGCTGTCCTCGAAGCGAGAAACGCGAGATGGGCCGAACAGTTGGAGTCCGCCACCGGAAAACGAGTGTCGGATTTTCCGGGTGCCGGCGCCGCGGGTGGTATCGGTGCTGCGCTGTTCGCCCTCGGTGCACAGCGGCGATCGGGGGCCGACGTCGTTGCCGATCGCACCGGCCAGGCGGCGCTATTGGCTTCCGCTGACCTGGTGATCACGGGTGAAGGCAAGTTCGACCACCAATCTCTGCGCGGCAAACTCGTCACGACGCTTGCTTCGGCCGGGGCGGCGCACGGAGTTCCGACGCTCGTCTTTGCCGGTCAGGTGACGCTCGACGCGGCGGACTTTGCGTCCACCTCGATAGTCGCGACAAAATCGGTGACGGAGTTCGCCGGGTCGGTGGAACGTGCGATGGAGGAAGCGTCGGCGTGTCTCGAGGGACTCGCCGAACACACGGCACGGGAGTGGAACATCTGGCGCGGCGCCCGGAGCTGAGGATCCACAAGCGTCGACGCGCCGTTGCCGTGTCGGGAAGACCGGATAGGATGAAGACGAATCGCACCCGGTAAGGACTGGCGGGAATAAGTCGGCAGCGGCGTACCGTTGAAGCGTTCACGGGTTGGTACGAACATTAGGGAGAGCCCATGACTGTGCAGAACGAGACCGCCACCCACGGCGTCAAGATGACCGAGGCCGCATCCGCCAAGGCGAAGGCACTCTTCGATCAGGAGGGTCGCGACGACCTCGCGCTGCGTATCGCAGTGCAGCCCGGCGGCTGTGCCGGACTGAAGTACCAGCTGTTCTTCGACGACCGCACGCTCGACGGTGACCTCACCGTCGACTTCAACGGCGTCAACCTGGTTGTCGACCGGATGAGCGCGCCGTACGTCGAAGGTGCGTCCATCGACTTCCTCGACACCATCGAGCAGCAGGGCTTCTCGATCGACAACCCCAATGCAACAGGTTCCTGCGCCTGCGGTGACTCGTTCAACTGAGTCTGTCGATCACAACTCAATTCACAAACAACTGACGCGGAACCGACATTCGGTTTCGCGTCAGTTGTTTGTGGTGACTCGCCTGCAGACCGTTCCGATCTGACGGCTCGGGCGCCGATGACGGCGCTACGGGCGGTAACGTGAACTTTTGCTCCTCTTTCATTCTTGTACTCACTTCGCTGAAAGGCCACGATCCGTGACTATTGCGGTAACCGGTTCCATCGCCACCGACCACTTGATGCGCTTCCCCGGCCGCTTCGCCGATCAGCTCCTCGCCGATCAGCTCGCCCACGTTTCGCTGAGTTTCCTGGTGGACGATCTCGTGATTCGCCGCGGTGGTGTCGGCGGCAACATCGCTTACGCCATGGGCGTGCTCGGTGGGTCCCCGCTACTCGTCGGCGCAGTCGGTGCCGACTTCGCCGAGTACCGCACGTGGCTCGAGGACAACGGCGTCGACTGCAGTGCGGTCCGTATCTCGGACAAGGCACATACGGCGCGTTTCGTGTGCACCACCGACGAGGACATGGCGCAGATCGCGTCGTTCTACCCCGGTGCGATGAGCGAGGCCCGCGAGATCGAACTCGCGGCAGTGGCCAAGACTGCGGGCGCAGTCGAGTTGGTGCTGATCGGCGCCAACGACCCCGAGGCCATGGTTCGCCATACCGACGAATGCCGTCTGCTCGGAATCCCGTTCGCAGCGGATCCGTCGCAGCAGCTTGCTCGCCTGTCCGGTGACGAGGCCAAGGCGCTCATCCACGGTGCGAAGTACTTGTTCACCAACGAGTACGAGTGGGGTCTGCTTCAGCAGAAGACTGGTCTGAGCGAGGAAGAGATCCGCGCGCAGGTCGGCATCCGTGTCACCACCCTCGGCTCCAAGGGTGTGGAAATTGTTGACGCCGAAGGTAATTGGGTGCGCGTCGACGTAGTGCCCGAGACCGGCAAGGTGGATCCGACGGGCGTTGGCGACGGCTTCCGCGCCGGGTTCCTGCTCGCACACGGCGCTGGCCTGAGCTTCGAGCGCGCCGCACAGCTGGGATCTTTGGTCGCTGTGCTGATCCTCGAGACCGTGGGAACGCAGGAGTGGGTGTTCAATCGCGACGAGGCCCTCAAGCGCCTTACCGACGCATACGGCAGTGCGGCTGCGGACGAGATCGCGACGATCCTGCCGAAGTAGGGCTCCGCCCCGTGAGTGGTTGAGGAGTCCGGAGACTCCCTGACCACTCACGGGGCCGAAGGCCTAGATGTTGACCGGGTACACCGGTTCCTGGATCTGCGGCACGATGCGCTTCTCCACGAAGATCCCGTGCCAGACCATGAACGTCAGCACGGTCCACAGGCGTCGGCTGTGGTCGGACACGCCCTCGCGGTGATCGTTGAGCATCTTCACGACGGCCTGCTTGTCGAAGATGTGGTCGGTACCCGACTCCTCGATCTGCAGATGTGCCCAGTCGAAGAGTTCGGTGCCGCGCAGCCAATGGCGTAGGGGAACCGGGAATCCGAGCTTCGCACGGTGCAGAACATGGTGCGGCACAATGCCTTCCAGGGCCTGGCGCAGTGCGTACTTGGTTGTGTCCTTCGTGATCTTCTGATCGAGCGGTACGCGTGACGCTACGTCGAAGACCTCGGGATCGAGGAACGGCACACGCAGTTCCAGCGAGTTGGCCATCGTCATCTTGTCGGCCTTGACGAGGATGTCGCCGCGCAGCCAGGTGAACAGGTCGAGATGCTGCATCCGGGCAACCGGATCCCAGTCCCGTGACTGCGCGTAGATCGGCGCGGTGACATCCTGGTGAGTCCACTCGGGGCGGAAATCGCGAAGGACGGCGCGGAGTTGAGCGTCGTTGAAGCTACGAGCATTGCCGTAGTAGCGCTCCTCGAGGGTCAACGAGCCGCGATTGAGCAGACTCTTGCCGCGAGTACCGTCCGGGATGCGTTCGGACAACTTGCCTGCAGCCCGACGCAATCCCTTGGGGAGGTACTCGAAAGGCTTGAGCGACAACGGCTCACGGTAAATCGTGTAGCCGCCGAACAGCTCGTCGGCACCCTCGCCGGACAGCACGACCTTGACGTGCTTGCGGGCTTCCTTCGCGATGAACCACAGCGGAATCAATGCCGGATCGGCTACCGGGTCGTCGAGGTACCAGACGATCTCGGGAATGGCAGCGGCGAACTCGGCGGGGGAGACCACCTTGACGACGTGCTTCGCGCCGATCGCCGCGGCAGATTCTGCAGCGACGTCGACCTCGGAATAGCCCTCACGTTCGAAACCGGTCGTGAAGGTGATCAGGTTGGGGTTGTGGCGCATCGCCAGTGCCGCGATCGCCGTGGAGTCGATACCGCCGGACAAGAACGAACCGACGGTGACGTCGGCGCGCATGTGCTTGGCGACCGAATCCTCGAGTGCCTCGGCGATTTCCTGGTAGCGCGCCTTCTCGGTGCCAGGTGCAAAAGGCTTGGCCGGGAACTTCGGCGTGAAGTACCTCGTGAACGTGGGTTCCTCGCCCGGACGCACCCGGGCGAAGCTGCCCGACTCCAGGCGTCGGATCTCCTTGTGCAGTGTTTCCGGCTCCGGTACGTACTGCAGAACGGTGTAGTGCTCGATGGCGCGCGGATCCAGCTCGGTACCGATGCCGATCAGATCGGTGAGTTCGAGCAGGCTCTTCTTCTCACTGCCGAACGCGGTGCCGCCGGCGCCGGTAGCAATGAACAGCGGCTTGATCCCGAACGGATCGCGCGCGATGAACAGCTCGCGTGTGTCGGTGTCCCAGATCGCGAACGCGAACATTCCGCGTAGGCGCCGGACCGCATCCTCACCCCAGTAGTGGAATGCAGCGACGATGGCCTCGGAGTCGCCCTCGGTGAAGAACTTGGCGTCGTGGTCCTTGACCAGTTCGGCGCGGATCTCCAGGTAGTTGTAGATCTCGCCGTTGAACGTGAGCGCATAACGCTCCGGGTTCTCCGGCGGGCCCCAACGCAGCGGCTGGTGGGAATGAGCGATGTCGATGATCGCCAGGCGGTTGAACCCGAAGACGAGGTGGTCGTCGTTCCACGTCCCGTGTTCGTCCGGCCCGCGGTGACGAAGGCAATGCATCGCCTGGTCGACCCGCGAGACGGCGTCCTCGCTGGTTCCGCCAGATGTCAGTAGCCCGAGCAGTCCACACACAGCGTCCGGTTCCTCGATTCAGAATTTTGTAGAGAAGGCTCCCGGACACGAGTGTCGGGGAGAGGTCAACGAACTCTTGTCGAAAGTATGCCGCAGATCGACGTCCCTGCCGATCGCGGCGGAACGAATCGACGTGATGTGCGTCGCCGAAACGACCTGAGCCGTTCCTGAGCAGCACCTGAGAGAGCTGTGTGACGTCCGCCGCGACACGGGCGAGGACCCGAGGATGGATAGCGCCCGGCTTTGGTCTACGCTGCGTAGTAATTGGGCCTTCCCTCCGGGCATGCCCTAGTTGAATTTTGTGGCGATCAGGAAGGCGTGAACGTGGCGCAAGGTCGGATCCTTCGGCGAGCGGGGCTGGCAGTATCTCTGGGCATTGCTGCCTTGCTGCTGTCGGGTTGCTCCATCGACAACGAAGTGCTTCGTTTCGGGTGGCCTTCGGGCATCACCCCGGAGGCGACGCGCATGCGTGAGCTGTGGACGTGGTCGGTTGTAGCCGCCCTCGTCATGGGTGTGCTGGTGTGGGGGCTGGTCTTCTGGGCCGTCATCTTCCACCGCAAGAAGAAGGACTCGCCGGAATTCCCGCGTCAGACGGCATACAACGTGCCTCTCGAACTCGGTTACACGGCAGTTCCCTTCGTCATCATCGCGGTTCTCTTCTACTTCACCGTCATCGTCCAGAACCATGTTCTGGACAAGACGGACAACCCTGACGTCGTCGTAGACGTCACGGCATTCCAGTGGAACTGGAAGTTCGGCTACCGCTCCATCGAGTTCGGTGACGGCAGTGCCAAGTACAACGGCATCGACGTCGAAGCCGAAGAGGCTGCCAAGGCCGAGGGCTCCACTGTCAACGATCACGGCGAAGAAGTTCCCGGCCCGATCCACGGCAACAGCACCGAGGACCTGAGCTACCTGCACTACGACAAGATCGAGACTGTCGGCTCCAGCCAGGAGATCCCGATCCTCGTTCTGCCCACCGGCAAGCGGATCCAGTTCGAACTCGCTTCCTCGGACGTCATCCACGCTTTCTGGGTGCCTGAGTTCCTGTTCAAGCGCGACGTTCTCCCGAACCCCAAGGAGAACCACTCGGACAACATCTTCCAGATCAGTGAGATCGAGAAGGAAGGCGCGTTCGTCGGGCGTTGTGCAGAAATGTGTGGCACGTTCCACGCGATGATGAACTTCGAGGTTCGTGCGGTTTCGCCCGAGGACTTCGCCAAGTACATCGAACTGCGCAAGGGTGACGCGGAGGGCAAGGGTGGTCTGACGACCGCCGAGGCCCTGCAGGCAATCGGTCAGTCGCCGGTGGCTACGTCGACCACGCCGTTCAACACCGACCGCGAGTACCGTCAGGCAACCGTCGCCACTGCAGGCAACTGAGCCGGCCAGCCTCTTCACTGAACAAGGACAAGTGCTGATATGAAGATCGAAGCCAAGCTCTTCGAGATCCTGACGATGTTCTTCATTCTCGTCGCGATCATCTACGGAGTGTTCACCGCTCTGTCACGCACAGGTATCGAGTGGGCCGGACTGACGGCCATCGTCCTGTCTGCAGGTCTGACGCTCATCGTGGGTACCTACTTCCGCTTCGTTGCCCGTCGTCTGGACACCCGTCCCGAGGACTACGACGACGCAGAAATCTCGGATGGTGCAGGAGAACTGGGCTTCTTCAGCCCGGGTAGCTTCTGGCCGATCCTGCTTGCCGCCGCAGCTGCACTCGCGGCAGTGTCGCTGGCGTACTTCCAGCCGTGGCTCATCGCAGTCGCAGTTGTCTGTGTGCTCGCCGCAGCCGCAGGCCTGGTGTTCGAGTACTACACCGGACCTGAGAAGCACTAGTTTCACCCGCACTCGAACAGAGGCGCCGCACCCACCCGGGTACGGCGCCTCTGTTGTCGTATCTGCGAGTTGCGGTACGAGGGTGCCGATTACCCAACCGCTCTTTGTCAATCGTGGAGCGAGTATTCGAGGTTGTAGCGGTGCAGACCGTCGACGATCTCTAGCTCGAGAGTGCCCGAGATGCCCTTCAGCTCGCCGGTTCCGGACCCCGGCACGATCTCGTACAGCAGCTTCTGCGTTCCGTTGATCATCTGACCGAACTGCTGCAGGGCGAACGATCCCACAGCTTCGTCGACCTGCCCGGTGACAAACTCCAAAGCGACGTAGCCCGCTTCACCGGTTGTCGGATCGCCCGCGGACAGCATGAGTCCGGTCGATGTTCCTTCGACGCCGCCGATGAACGTCTTGTCGAACTCGAAGCGCCCGACGCGTCCGGAGTGCTCAGGATCGGCGGGGCGGAGATCGATCTCGAAGGTGCCGCGTGCATGGGATGTCATGGTCCGAGTATCTCACCAGGCGGCAACGCCTCGAGGGGACTACCGAGAACGTGCAACACTCCGTAGATGATCCTCGAACATGCCGTCCTGCAGGTCGATCCGTCGCAGTCAGCGCGATTCGAGGCCGCGTTCGATGTGGCCCGAACCATCATCTCCGAGGTCCCCGGATTCATCAGGCTGCGACTCTCGCACTGCCTGGAATCGCCGGAGCGGTATCTCTTGCTCGTCGAGTGGGAAGACGTGGAGTCACACACCATCGGGTTCCGTCAGTCCACGGGATACGAGAAGTGGCGAGAACTTCTCCACCACTTCTACGAGCCGTTCCCGACGGTGGAGCACTATTCAACTGTGCTCGAGGTCTAGCAAGGCGTCGTGCCCGCTGTTGTCGGCGCTCAGACGTCGAACCGGGGGAGTGGTGACCCAATGGAGGTTGTCATGCTGAATCGCTCAGAGAACGAGTGAGGCCCCGAACCGGAATCCGGTTCGGGGCCTCACTGGTCAACTGTCGTTCTTAGTGGAGTTCTCCACTGGAACCATCGGACTTGCCGTTGGTTCGGTTCTGGTAGTCCAGAAGGATCTGAAGCTGCTCGTGCTCAGCTTCGTGATGAGCGGCTTCGAGAGCCTCGCTCTCCTCGACTGGGTCAGCGGTGATGAGGCTACCGCTACCGGGCTTGCCGGCGAGGCCGAGCTTGTTCATCTTCTTCGGGACAGCGGCACCCTGGTACTCGAGCGGGATCGGGTGTCCGTGCTCGTCGACGGGGCCGAGCGGCTGGTGGATCTCGATGTACTGGCCGTTCGGCATCCGCTTGATGATGCCGGTCTCGATGCCGTGTTCGAGGACTGCACGGTCACTGCGCTGCAGGCCGATGCAGAACCGGTACGTCACGAAGTACGCGATGGGCGGAAGGATGACCATGCCGATACGGCCGATCCACGTCATTGCGTTCAGCGAGATGTGGAGGTGGTACGCGATGATGTCGTTGATGCAGGAGATCGTGAGCACCAGGTAGAACGCGATGGACATCGCACCGATAGCGGTACGGACCGGCACGTCGCGCGGGCGCTGCAGGATGTTGTGGTGAGCGTCGTCTCCGGTGAGACGCTTCTCGATCCACGGGTACGCGATCAACAGTGCGAAGACGAGGCCCATGATCAGGGCGACGGCGAACACAGCGGGGATCGTGTAGCGGCCGAACAGGTAGATCTCCCACGCCGGCCACAGTCGAGCAAGGCCGTCCGTCCACATCATGTAGATATCGGGCTGGGAACCTGCCGAGACCTGTGACGGGTTGTAAGGACCGATGTTCCACACGGGGTTGATCTGGAACAGACCACCGAGCAGTGCGAGCACGCCGAAGGTCATGGCGAAGAACGCGCCACCCTTCATCGCGAAGACCGGGAGGATGCGGACGCCGACTACGTTCTGTTCCGTACGGCCGGGGCCGGGGAACTGCGTGTGCTTCTGGTACCAGACCAACGCGAGGTGGCCGGCGATCAGAGCCAGGATGATGCCCGGGAACAGCAGCACGTGAGCGACGTAGAGACGCGGGATGATGAGGTCGCCGGGGAAGTCGCCGTCGAAGATCAGCCAGTGCATCCAGGTACCGACGATCGGGATACTCATCGTGATACCACCGAAGGCGGCGCGGAGGCCGGTGCCCGAGAGCAGGTCGTCGGGGATGGTGTAACCGAAGAAGCCTTCGAACATCGCCAGGATGAGCAGCAGGCAGCCGATGACCCAGTTCGCTTCACGCGGACGACGGAATGCGCCGGTGAAGAAGATGCGAGCGAGGTGAACGATGATCGACGCCGCGAACATCAGTGCAGCCCAGTGGTGAATCTGGCGAACGAAGAGACCGCCGCGCACCTCGAAGGAGATGTTCAGGGTCGTCTCGTAGGCGCGAGACATCGTGACACCGCGAAGCGGCTGGTACGCGCCCTGGTAGACGACGTGTGCCATCGACGGATCGAAGAACAGTGTCAGGAACACACCGGAGATCAGCAGGATCACGAAGCTGTAGAGCGCGATCTCGCCGAGCATGAAGGACCAGTGCGTCGGGAAGACCTTGTTGATCTGCCGGCGCATGCCTGCGGCGAGGTGGTAGCGGGAGTCCATAGCCTCCGCTTGTCCAGCCGCTGCCGCGCTGATCTTGGACGGTTTGGTTGTTGTTGTGGTCACGGTCGACGCTCCCAAAATGCCGGGCCGAGTGCTTCGATGAAGTCACCGTCGGCGACCAGGAAGCCCTCTTCGTTCACTGTAATAGGCAACTGCGGAAGTGCGCGAGCAGCGGGACCGAAGATCGGCTTGCCGTAGGTCAGTGCGTCGAACTGCGACTGGTGGCAGGGGCACAGAATACGGTTGCTCTGCTGTTCGTAGAGCGAGGTGGGGCAACCCAGGTGGGTGCAGATCTTCGAGTACGCGAAGTAATCGCCGTAGTTGAAGCTCTCCTGGCCCTTGCGCTTGGTGACACGCGCGGTGTCTTCCGTGCGGAGGCGGATGAGCATCACCGAGTTACGAATGCCGCGCAGTGCTGCGAGCAGAGCGTGCTCGTCGCCACGGTCGGACTCGCGGAACGGGAAGACCGTTTCCATCGAACCGGCATCGAGATCTTCCGGGCGAACGAGGACGATGTCCTCGGGACGGCCGGTGTCACGACGCAGGTAGATGGTCTCGCCCGGGTAGTTCGGGGTCCAGCCGGACACCCACAGGGGTGAGTCGTCGCCCTTGGCCCACGGGTTCTTGATGAGTCCACCGAGAGGCATGACCATCATGACGCCGAGAGCGCCACCGCCGAACATCAAGCTGCGCTTGATGGCCTTGCGGCGGGGGAGGGTGGACGTATCGAGGGTGTCGCCGAGCTCGGCGACGATCGTGCGACGATCGACCTCGGTGGATCCACCGTCGTGGCGGTCCTGGATCGAGACCTCTTCGGGGATGAACTTCTTGGTGAACTGAACGGCACCGATGCCGACGCCGAGGATCGCCAGACCCATGGTCAAGCCGATCAGCGGGGTGTACAGGCTGTACTTGCCGTAGTTCTCGTCACCGGCACCTGCATACTCCCAGGGCCAGAACAGGTAGATCGCGATGAATGCGATCGCCGAAACGCCGGCGAGGCCGAACCAGAAGGCGACGTTGCGCTCGGCGCGCTTTTCCGCCCTGGTGCCCTTTACCGACCAACGATCACGGCGGTAGACGACATCGACGCCATCGAGATTGGTACCCAGCTTGACCAGGTCGTCGCGTGACATCGCGTCGAGCTCTTCATCTGTGTACTTCTTAGGCGTATCGCCGCCATGCTGGCCAGCGTCGCTCATGACCTTGCTCCGATCCACAATGCTGCACCGACGACAGCGATGATTCCGACGGCCCACATGGCGAGACCCTCAGAGGCCGGACCGAGGCCACCGAGCCCGTACCCACCGGGGTCCTTCGACTCGCCCGACGACTTGACGTAGGCGATGATGTCCTTCTTCTCCTCGATCGTCAGCTGACGATCCGAGAACTTCGGCATGTTCTGGGGGCCGGTAACCATGGCAGCGTAGATCTGCTGCTCGCTGGCCGGATCCAGGACCGGGGCGTACTTGCCCGAGGACAGTGCGCCACCGCGGCCGGTGAAGTTGTGGCACGACGCGCAGTTGAGCCGGAAGAGCTCACTGCCGCGTCCGATGTCGCCACCGCGCAGCGAGGACTGGGCGATTTCGCCGTTCTCGTCGCGGATGAGCGTCGGGCCGCCGCCGTTGGCCTGGATGAAAGCGCCGAGGGCGTCGGTCTGCGCAGCATCGAACTTGGGGTCCTTGCGTGCAGCCTGGGCCTCGTTGCGAGCTGCGGGCATACGACCAGAGGAGACCTGGAAGTACACGGCTGCTTCGCCGACGCCGATGAGGCTGGGACCGCGGTCCTGCACGCCCTGCAAGTTCGCGCCGTGGCACGTGATGCATGACGTGTCGTAGAGCTGCTTGCCTTCACGAATCAGGGCTGCTGAATCGTCGCTGGCGGTCGCAACCTGCGGAGCTGGTGTCAACGCCGAAGCGAGGAAACCTGCGCTGATCAATCCCATCATCAATACGAGCGCGCCGGTAACGCGCCGGCGGATTTTCCGCTGGCGACGCGACTTCGCGGCATTCGCTGAGTTATCGGATGCGGGAGGGGGGGATGAACTCATCTGTATCCCTTTGGTATGTCGGGACGGAACTGGACGTCAGGGGCTGCCTGGGGCGTACAGCTGATTAACGGATGAAATAAATCGTGGCAAACAGCGCGATCCACACGATGTCGACAAAGTGCCAGTAGTACGAAACAACGATCGCGGCGGTGGCCTGGGCGGGCGTGAACTTGCTGACCCGGGTACGTGCGATCAAGAAGACGAAGGCGATGAGACCGCCGATGACGTGCAGACCGTGGAAGCCGGTGGTCATGTAGAACACCGAGCCGTACACGCTGCTCGAAATCGTGGTGCCCTCGTGCACAAGGTGGTAGTACTCGTAACCCTGGCCGGAGACGAAGAACGCCCCCATGATCAAGGTGATGGTGTACCAGCGACGAAGTCCGAAGACGTCGCCACGCTCAGCCGCGAAGACACCCATCTGGCAGGTGAACGAAGATGCGATAAGCACCAAGGTCACCGGCACGGCCAGATACAGGTTCAATTCGGTTGGCTCCGGCGGCCAATTTCCGTTCGCCTGAGCTCGTGCCACGAAGTACATGGCAAAGAGCCCTGCGAAGAACATGAGCTCACTTGACAACCACACGATGGTGCCAACGCTGACCATATTCGGCCGGTTCAGCGAGTGCACGCGTTGGGTGATTGCCGATCCTGAAGTCCCTACTGCGCTCGTCACAGACAGAAGTATGACGCTTCGTCGTAAGAGACGACCACTCGGGTCCACCATCGGCGCGTCGCTCGGCTCGAGTTCGCGGGATCGGGCGGCGAACGCGCTGGTGGCGTGGTCGGAATATGCTGGCGCGATGGCAGCTACACACAAGAGTAGACCGTGGTTCCTGAGAATTTTCGGCACGAAGATTCCGACGCCGCTCGACGCGGGGCGGTCGGATCTGGTCGTCGTTGCCGAGGGCTTCGACGACGCCGAGGCGAGTTCGACCGCTCTCGAACGTGCCGGCTCCACCGAGCCGGAGTTTCGGGCGGAGTCCGAAGTGGTTCTGCGGCACCATCTCGACCTTCCGGAGGACTCGGTTGCCGATGCCGAGAACATCGTCGCTCAGGACGGATATGTGCGAGGCGCGAGTCGGCCCGAGGACGTGACTCAGGCGGTCGAGAATTCGGTTCGCGTCATCTTCGAGCGTGTCCAAATCCTCGACGCCCTGCATTGCTCCCAGGAGCGATCACGAATGGCCGGTCTGGCGCAGCGACTCGGTGGTTCGGTCGCCGGGTGGGACGCGCTCCAGCCCCCGATTCTTGCGGAGGCGACGCCCAAACGCGGTCGCCGAAAGACCTGAGCGGCCCTATTCGGTTTCCTTGCTACCTCACTGACTAGGCTGCGAGGGTCATCGGCAGCACAAAATGGCAGCACAGAATGACAGAACGAAACGACAGTTCGAAATCCAGCCCACATGAACGACAGGGGACCAAGGCACTATGGCCGGCACCGACGCATCCAACGCCGTGAACGTCGATTCGAGTGCAGTGGTGCGGTCGTGGCCGATGATTCTCGGTCTGCTCACGGACGGCAGTGACTTGTCGGAAGCCGACAGTCGGTGGGCGATGGGCGAGATCATGTCGGACAATGCCACTTCCGCTCAGATCGCCGCTTTCGGCGTCGGGCTGAAGATGAAGGGCGAAACCCCCGCGGAGTTGGAAGGGCTCGCCGGCGCGATGCTCGAACACTCCCGGCGCGTGCCGGTCGATTCCGACGTCGTCGACATCGTCGGCACGGGTGGTGACCGCTCCAACACGGTCAACATCTCGACGATGGCCTCCATCGTGGTTGCCGCGTCCGGTGTGCGAGTTGTCAAGCACGGCAACCGCGCTGCTTCGTCCAAGAGTGGTGGCGCCGATGTGCTCGAGGCGCTTGGCGTTCGCATCAACCTCGGGCCGGAGCAGGTTGCGAGGTGCGTCGAAGAGGTCGGAATCGGTTTTTGTTTCGCGCCGGTCTTCCATCCCGCACTGCGCTTTGCGGCGGTGCCTCGCAAGGAAATCGGCATCCCGACGGCATTCAACGTGCTCGGTCCACTGACCAATCCGGCTCGTCCGCGTACCGGGCTGATCGGGTGCGCATTTCCGAAGCTGATCTCGGTCGTCGCGGGAGTCCTTGCGCAGCGCGGTAATTCGGCGTTGGTGGTGCGTGGAGACGACGGACTCGACGAACTGACCACTTCGACGACTTCGACGGTTCACATCGTCGGCGGTGGAAGTGTGCGAACTGTCACGCTGGATCCGCGCGACCTCGGAATCGACCGCGTTCCTCTCGAAGAGTTGCGCGGAGGAGACGCCGAATTCAACGCCACCGTCGCCCGAACGCTGCTTTCCGGACAGAAGGGGCCGGTCCGGGACGCGGTCTTGCTGAACGCGGGAGCGGCCATCGCGGCGTTCAACGGTGTCGGTGACGATCTCGAGGGTGCGATCTCCGCCGGGATGACTGCAGCCGCTGCCGCGATCGACAGCGGCGCCGGCGCTGAACTGCTTCACAAGTGGGCGGCACTCACCGCCGAACTGGCCGACCAAGCCTGATCGACGAGCTACTCGCCCAGCGAGAAACCGGCCTCGACGTCTGCGCTGGAGAATGACTGGAAGGCGATGTGTGTGGCGGTTCGGAGAACGCCGGGCACCTTGTTGATTCCTCCGGTGACCACGTCGGCGATCTGGGCGTGGTCACGTACCTTCACGATGGCGATCAAGTCGACGTCACCTGCGCACGAGTAGACCTCCGTCACTCCGGACAGGTCGGCGACGGCCTGCGCGGTTTCCGGGATCCGAGCGGACTCGGCGTGAATCATGACGATGGCGTTGATCATTTCTCTCCTCGATTTCCCGGTGGGTTGTGATGACCCGGTGGTTTCGATCGAGCTTAGGGGTGCCGCTCCGTCGTTACGTCATCGATGTTCGGATTCGGTACCGGCCCGCGCGAGTCGGCACCAGGCTTCCCACTTGCCGGCGCCGCCCGCAGGTTCGACGTAGCCGGATGTCGCCGACACGATTCGGACACCGTCCGATGCGAGCCACCGTGCGATCAGGCCCAGTTCTTCGGGTGACGCGCCGCGGAACGGTGCGTCGTCCGGTAGGACGGTTTCGGCGGCCGCGGTGATGGCGTCGACGACGGGCATCGGGTGAGTTCCACGTCTGGCGAGCCCGGCGGACGCGAGACGTCCGGAACGGATCACCGACAGCTCCCAGCCGCCGTCCCCGGTGGGACGGGCGAGAATTAGTTGTTCGATCGCCGCGACTGCTGCGAGTCGCTGAGTGCGCCGCACTGCGGTAGAGACTGCGACCGTTCGGTCACGCAGACGAGCAGCATTCTCGAACAACGCGTGTGCGGACAGCTCGTCTATTCGCGCCTGCATTTGTTGGAGGGGAGCGTCGTTGGTTCCCCGGAAGAATCCACGCACAGTCTCAGGGGCGGCCGCGTAGTCCTCCGCAGTGAGTTCCGGTGCCCAGGAGGCGGGACACGCCCCCAGTTCGCGAGCGGGGCAGTCAGGGCCGTGAACGGCGCCGCGCCCGAGCCGTTTGGTGCACGTGCGTAGGCGGCTGAACTCTGCGACGGTGTCGGCGACTTCGACTGCGTCGCCGCGAGAGGTGAACGGGCCGATCGAATCGGCCGTAGGCGTGCGAACCACGGACAGTCTGGGAAACGCCTCGTCGGTGAGAGTGATCCACCATCCTCTTTTGGGGAATTTGGAGCGACGGTTGTACGGGGGTGCATGCGCGCTCAGTAGGCGTAGTTCACGCACCCCTGCCTCGAGCGCATGGGCGCACTCGACGTGGTCCACACGGGTGGCGAGCGCGACCATTTCCTTCATCCGGCCGCGGGTCTCCGAACCGGTGAAGTAGTTGCGGACGCGGCGTCGAAGGTCGGTAGCAGTTCCTATATAGAGGGCTTCGTCCGAAGGGCCTCGGAAAAGGTAGACACCCGGGCTTCGCGGCAGGTTTGCGGCGAAGGACCGTTTTGCCCGCTGATGTGAGGAAATGTTGGGCAGGTAGTCGACGAGTTCGCTGTAACTGTGGACGCCTTGGTTCCCGACTCTGTCGATCAACCCGTGTAGGACGTCGACGGTCGCACGCGCGTCGTCGAGCGCGCGGTGCGTCGGTTGGGTGGTCACCTGGAAGAGATGGGCGAGTGCGGAGAGTTTGACCGAAGGCGCCTCGTCGCGGGTGAGCACGCGTCTGGCGAGCTTCACAGTGCACAGCACACGGAACGACGGCCACGGGCGTGCGCTGCGTGACGCCGCTGCTTTGAGGAAGCCGATGTCGAAGGGCGCGTTGTGTGCCACCAGCACCGCACCCTCGGCGAATTCGAGAAAAGCGGGTAGGACACGTTCGATGGGAGGTGCGCCGATCAGCATGGCGGTGGTGATTCCGGTCAGTTCGACGATGTACGGCGGAATCGATCGGCCGGGGTCGACGAGTGTTGCCATTTCACCGAGCACTTCGCCACCGCGGATCTTGACGGCGCCGATCTCGGTGATGGAGTCCTGGTCGGCGCTTCCACCTGTGGTCTCGAGGTCGACGACGACGAACGTCGTTTCGCTCAGCGGTGTGTCCAGCTCGTCGAAGCTCAGTTGCCGCCCGACGTCGAACTTCTCCCCGTCGGAGAACGGGGACGGAGACGGAAATTCTCGGGCCGAGGCGGGACTCACACCGCAGACAGTAGAAGGACCCCCCGACACGAATTCGAGAGTGCATACGCGGAACCCGGCTCACTCCGACTTCCATTGGGAAAGCAACGGATTGACCCCCGACAAAAGTACGAGAGACGAGGATCACACTTGCGGTGGGAACTCGCGAATGCGGACTCCTACCTACTTACCGGTAGGGCGATTCGTGAGGGTGTTGCTACGGCGATCAGTCGCCGAAACCGCCTGATTGATCGAAACGGGTTCTAGTTTCAAGTAATCGGCGTTGAACTGCATGGAAGATCGGATTGTCGGGTTTGGTGACCCTTGCCAGTGGGTAGCAAGCGCAGGTTTGCGGGCCAGGTGAGCCTCGCCGAACAGACCTGTTGTTATCTCTTCGTGACCCGTCCGGCGTATCGCGGGCGCGGCAGCATGATTTCCGGCGAATCGGGCGCGATTGTCACGAAGCGGTCGACATCGTCGCGATCATTTCGTAACCTTCCTGAGACCTAACGAAGTCTTGCCGGACCAAACAGGACCGGCATCGTCAGGAACCGCCTAATCGGGATCTCCGCGAGGAACCCGAACCGGGAACCCAAGTTTCCACTGGGGTGAATCCCGCCTGGGGTGCAGCACGCATGATCGCTGCGGACCACGCGGGTAGGGCTGATCTTCCCAGCCCGAACCCGTCAGCTAACTCGGTCGGCGGATGAATGGAAGAAATGGAGCACCCCTTAAGTGGCGTCACAGAGTTTCAAGCGTTCAGCGCAGTTGGCAGTAGCCGGCGCGCTCGCAGTCGGAGCATTTGCTGCAACCGCTGCACCTGCCTCGGCAGACCCCATCACCATCCCCGGCGTCGGCACCTTCGAGGTTCCGGGCGTTTCTATTCCTCAGTTGCCGGTCATCCCGGGCATCACCGACATCGCACCGGCCGCTCCGGCCGCTCCCATCTCCAGTGTTGGTGAGCAGGCAGTTCGCGCCGCAGAGAGCAAGCTGGGCTCCCCGTACGTGTACGGCGCATCGGGCCCGGACGCATTCGACTGCTCCGGTCTGGTCCAGTGGGCATACAAGCAGGCTGGTCTGAACCTGCCTCGCACGAGCTACGACCAGGCCGCAGCCGGCGTTGCCGTTTCACAGTCCGATCTTCAGGTCGGCGACGTGATCTCCTTCTACGGCGGATCGCACTCGGGCATCTACGCTGGCAACGGCAATGTCATCCACGCGTCGACCGCTGGTCAGCCCGTGAAGCTCGCACCGGTGTCCTCGATGCCGTACGACGGTGCTCGCCGTTACTGATTTCTGAACACGCTCGACGGCTGTCTCCGGTAGACGGTCGGAACGATCCGCCGCTGCAAGGCGGCGGAGCTCGGGGGAGCTCCGGATCTTCGAATGTGGGCCTCGAATCTTTGATTCGAGGCCCACATTTTCGTTTCGCGACAATTCGCCCGGTACTTCACCCCGACACGCCTACCGGCGAGTAGACACAAACGTATGCCGTTCCGTAACCTTATCGAGACATTGCGCGGCCGAGACAGGTACTGTGGATAGTTGACAGCCAGCTAACAGATCGTCGACCGGTCCCGGTCGACGTCGCTTCACCGAGACGGAGAGTTGCATTCCGTGGTTTCATCGAAAAACAACAGTCGAGTACGCGCCGCATTGACAGTGGGAGTGCTGGCGTTCGGACTCGTCGCAGGGCCTTCGATGCAGGCCGGTGCCGACCCCGTCATCACCAACCCCACCGAGGCGCTCGACAAGCTCGGTGAACTCTCCCGGGTATCCGAGCAGACCAACGAAGCGCTGCACAACGCACAGATCGACCTCGACGCGAAGCTGGCGGTCGCGAATGATGCGGACGCGCGTTCGGCAGCCGATCAGGGTCTTCTCGACGCGGCTTCGGCACGTGTCGCCGAGTTCGCTCCGGCGGTAAACCGTATTGCCACAGCGAATTACCAGGGTGCGCGGACCAATCGCCTCTTTGCGTTGATGGTGAGCGACTCGCCGCAGCAGTTGCTCGATCAGATGTCCGCGCTGGACGTGATTTCCAACGACGCGGCAGTGCAGGTCTCACAGTTCAACCAAGCCACTGCCGAAGCGCGTGCCGCCTCGGAAGCATCGAAGCGTTCGGCCGAAGAAGCGCGGACCGCCGCCGATCAAGCCCGCGCACTCAGTGACGATTTGCAGCGCAAGCAGAGTGAACTGCAGACGCAGATCGCCGACGTGACCAAAGCTTTCCAGAGCCTCACCGACGACGAGCGTAACCAACTGAGCGGTACGCCATTCCCGCCGGACGTCGATCTCAGCAAAATTCTAGCTAACTTGACGCCTGGTTCGGGTGCTGCTGCTCTGCAGGCAGGCCTCACGCGGATCGGTGACCCGTATGTCTGGGGCGCGACCGGCCCGAACGAGTTCGACTGCTCAGGTCTGGTCGTATGGGCCTACAAGCAAATCGGGAAGACTCTGCCGCGTTCGAGCCAGGCGCAGGCGCAGGGCGGCGTACCGGTGTCGAGGGACCAACTACAGCCCGGTGACGTCGTGACTTTCTACAGCGACAACTCGCATGTCGGTATCTACGCCGGCGACGGAAACATTCTGCATGCGTCGACGTTCGGCGTACCGGTGAAGGTTCAGTCGATGGCAGGCATGGAGTTCTCCACTGCGCGTCGTTACTGACGGCTTGCTGCGCCCGAGCGGCGTGTGGCCAGCCGCCGTGAAGCGTCGAGTCGAGTTCTCCTACACTCGGCACCGTGCCGACTGAACCGATGACGACGCCCGACGTCGGCGCAGATCGACCACGCCGTTGGGAGTATCCAGCCCTCGTGGCGCTCGGCGTTGCCGTGGTGCTCGTGCTCGGTTTGACGATCTTCCTGACGAACAGGTCCGATTCCGACGAAAATGTGGCCAGTGAACAGGACGCCGAACGCACCGCGCAGGTACAAGCATTTCTCGATGCATGGGCTGCGGCGCAGATGTCCGACGATCCGTCGGGGCTGGCGAAGTTCGTCGACAGTGCTGCGGCACCCGGTGTGCTCGAAGCGGAAGTTCGACGAGCCACCGCTGCGGGAGCGCTCGACTTTGCCGACTGGGGATACGAGATTCCCAGCGGCGGCCTGACACCGGCGCCGCGAACCGGTGCACCGGACGGAGACGTCGAGGTCTGGAATGCGCAGGTCCTGTTGCGATACGCCCTCGACGGCGTTGACGCATTGCCCACTCGCAAGGCAGTGTCCATGACGCTCGCGAAACGCGGCGATCAGTGGTCGGTTCTTGCGGACGGGTCGATCGTCGGACTGGACGGAGCCCGAACGGCGGGCGAATCCTGGAACGGCCCTTGGGACTTCGGGCCGCTGGCCGTCGCCGAAAATACCGCGGGCAATGCACTCGTGATCGGTCACCCGGGTCAGCAGGCGTTCGTCGACGCTTTGGCGGCCGATGTGGACTCAGCCATCGAGAACACGACGCAGTTGTGGGGGCCGTGGTGGTCCGAGCGCGCGGTGCTCATGGTGGCGGGGTCCGCGGAGGAGTTCACCGCACTGGTCGGCTCCCATCACGACGGCGCTTCGATTGCCGCAGTGTCGGTCGCGGATGCAACGGCGGACGGGTCTTCCGACGTGAGCGGCCAGCGGGTGGTCTTCTCACCTGCCGCGGCTTCGAGGCTGACCGACATCACCAGGCGAACGGTGTTGCGCCACGAGCTCATGCACATAGCCGCCCGATCGAAAACCCGTGACGGGTCGCCGATGTGGGTGTTGGAAGGGTTCGCCGAATACGCGGGAAATCGTGGATCCTCGCGGGCCTGGGGTGAGATCGCGCCGACTCTGGCAGCAGCGGTCCGCTCCGGCGATACTCCGACAGAGTTTCCGGACGACACACAGTTCGGCGGTGTCCCGGTCGTGAGTTCACTGGCGTACGAATCGGCGTGGTCTATCAACGCGTATATCGCTGATCGATTCGGCGAGGCGAAGCTGACCGACCTCTTTCGCGCCCTCGCCTCCGGAAAGATGACGGCCGAAGACCTCGACTCGCGGATCCGAGCGGTCCTCGGCGTCGGAACCGAGGAACTGCGAGTCGGATGGGTCGACTGGACCAACAGCCATCTGGGCTGAGCGGTTTGCGGCTGGACGTTCGACTCGGCGAGGTGAGCTTCGCAAGTCTCGAAGCACTGCGTGCCCTTGTCACGACTCCAAGCACAGCGTGCCCTACGGTGGACGGATGCGCCGGACCCTCTTGGTGACCAACGATTTTCCTCCTCGCCCCGGAGGTATCCAGTCTTATCTCCACACGTTTGCCGGGCACCTGCCGGCGGACAAGTTGGTGGTGTACGCACCGCGGTGGCGGGGCGACTCGCACAAGAAGTTCGATGCGGCACAGCCTTTCGAGGTCGTTCGGCACCCGACGACACTGATGCTGCCGTCGCCCTTTGTTGCTCGTCGGGCCGCGAAGCTGGTCAAGAAGCACGACTGTGAGTCGGTGTGGTTCGGTGCGGCAGCGCCCTTGGCGCTGTTGGCGCCGGTTGTTCGACGCGCCGGAGCGAGCCGAGTGATCGCGAGTACTCACGGCCACGAGGTCGGGTGGTCGATGATTCCCGGTGCGCGGCAGTCGTTGCGTGTGATCGGCGATCACACGGATGCGGTGACGTTTGTCAGCAAATACACCCGTGGACGGTTCTCGGCGGCTTTCGGCCCGCAAGCGGCGCTCGAGCACCTTCCGTCCGGAGTGGACACGTCGGTGTTCCACCCGGACTCGGTCGCCCGCGCAGAACTGCGCAAGCGATACGGGCTGGGGGAGCGGCCCACGATCCTGTGCCTGTCGCGGCTCGTGCCACGCAAGGGGCAGGACATGCTCATCAAGGCGCTGCCGACCATTCGCAAGAGCGTCGACGGGGCGGTACTGGTGATAGTCGGCGGTGGACCGTACGAGGACCACCTCCGTCAATTGACACGTAAGACCGGGATGGACGATCACGTCGTCTTCACCGGCACGGTGCCCGCCGCAGAGTTGGCGGCTCACCACACGATTGCCGACGTGTTTGCCATGCCGTGTCGCACGCGAGGCGCGGGATTGGATGTCGAAGGACTGGGAATCGTCTACCTCGAGGCCTCGGCGACCGGCGTTCCGGTCATCGCCGGCCGCAGTGGTGGCGCTCCGGAAACCGTGCAGCAGAACAAGACCGGGCTCGTGGTCGACGGCACCTCTGTTCGCGACGTCGCCGAATCCGTGATCGAGGTGCTGTCCGATCGTGATCGAGCGGCCGCGATGGGAGCCGCCGGCCGGGCGTGGGTTGCCGAAGACTGGAAGTGGGACACGCTCGCTTCGAAGCTGCGTAATCTGCTCGGCTGAGCCACCGGGACTCGAACGCAAACGGCCCGCACCGAATTCGGTGCGGGCCGTTCGTTGCGGCTGCGAGAAGCTGCTTGCCGAAAACCTACTTGGCGTAGATCTTTTCGATGTCGGCGGCAAAGCTCTCGTGCACGACGTTGCGCTTGAGCTTCATCGTGGGCGTGAGTTCGCCTGTGTCCTCGGAGAAGTCGACCGGAAGAATGCGGAACTTCTTGATCGCCTCGGCGTGTGAGACGAGCTTGTTGGCCTCGTCGATGGCGTCCTGGATTTCACCGACCAGTTCGCCGTCCGAAACCAGGTCGGCAGCTGTGGTTCCCGCGGCCTTGTTGTTGCGCTCGTTCCAGGCGGGAAGTGCCTCGGCGTCGATGGTGATGAGAGCGCCGATGAAAGGCTTCTGGTCGCCGACCACGATGGCCTGGCTGATCAGGGGGTGTGCGCGAAGGGAATCTTCGAGCTGAGCGGGGGAGACGTTCTTGCCGCCTGCCGTGACGATGATTTCCTTCTTGCGACCGGTGATCGTGATGTAGCCGTCCTTGTCGACGGTGCCCAGGTCTCCGGTGTGGAACCAGCCGTTCTCGATCGACTCGGCGGTCGCCTTCTCGTTGCGCCAGTAGCCGGTGAAGACCACCGGTCCCGAGAGGAGGATTTCGCCGTCTTCGGCAATGCGAACGGAGTTGCCGGCCAACGGCTTTCCGACAGAGCCGACCTTCTGTGCGCCGATGGTGTTGACGGCGAACGCTGCGGTGGTCTCGGTCAGTCCGTAGCCCTCGTAGATCGTGACGCCGATACCGCGGAAGAAGTGGCCGAGTCGAGCGCCCAGGGGTGCACCACCGGAAATGGCCAGCTGGCACTGTCCACCGAGTGCAGCGCGCAGCTTCGAGTACACGAGCTTGTCGAAGAGGGCGTGCTTGGCCTTGAGAACGATGCCCGCGCCGCCCTTGTCCTGAGCCTCGCTCCACGCGACCGCGGTGTCTGCGGCCGCGTCGAAGATCTTGCCCTTGCCGTCACCGTGCGCCTTGGCGCGTGCGCTGTTGTAGACCTTCTCGAATACGCGCGGCACCGAGAGGATGAAGTCGGGCTTGAACTCGCCGAACGTCGGAACGAGGTTCGGGATGTCGCTCGTGTGTCCAAGCGCTGCACCGGCATCGAACGACGCGATGCTGACTGCGCGAGCGAGAACGTGCGCGAGCGGCAAGAACATCAGGGTGCGAACGCCGGGAGTCTTGAGCAGCGTCCCGAGGTTGGAGTCGAGGATGCCCTTCGACTCCGCAATGAGGTTGGAGTGCGTCAGCTGGCAGCCCTTGGGTCGGCCAGTGGTGCCCGAGGTGTAGATCAGGGTCGCGGGATCGGAGGCCTTCAGTGCAGCGACGCGGGCGTGGACGTCCTCGTCGGAGATGTCGGCGCCCAGTGCGGTCAATTCCTCGACGACACCCTTACCGCCCGCCGCGGCATCGATCTGGTAGACCGTGCGCAGCGCGGGTGCGGCTGCAGCGACGTCCTTCACGGTCGCGGCGTGCGTGTCGTTCTCGACGATGAGGTCGATTGCTTCTGAGTCCTCGAGAATCCAACGAACCTGCTCGGCTGCGGAGGTTTCGTAGATCGGAACCGTCACGCCACCGGCTGCCCAGATGGCGTAGTCGACGAGCGGCCATTCGAAACGCGTCGCCGACATGAGGCCGACGCGGTCGCCCTGCTTGACGCCGATCGCGATGAGGCCCTTGGCGACTGCAGTCACCTGGGCGGCGAAATCGCCTGCAGTGACATCGACCCATGCATTTCCGACTTTGCGCTTGTAGACAACCGCCGCCGGCTTCGTCTTCGCGAAGGCGAAGACCGAGTCGACCGCGGAGGCATCCTCGGGAATGGTGAACGTCTGGGGTGCGCTGAACTCAGGCACGAAATACCTCCGACACTGCGAAATACTGACGAGTAGGGTTTTCGTCTCCTACTGTAGTCGCATGTCCGACGCAGTTGTGGCCAGGCTTACAGTCTGTCCGGTATGTAGTGGTGCGACACCCCCCGACGCTTCGCCGACGCGATATGTGAAGCTACTTCGGTGAGCAGCATTCAGGTCGCAGACCAGACTTTCATCGCCGCCCCGCCCGAGCGGGTCGCCGAACTGTTGTCCTCGCGCGCGCGGTGGCGTCGCTGGTTCAGTGATCTTGCGCTCGAAGTCCGGGAAGATCGCGGTCCCGCAGGATTCCGTTGGGGAGTGTCCGGTCAGCTGGTCGGCACCATGGAGGTGTGGCTCGAACCGGTCATGGACGGGACGATCGCGCACTACTTCCTGCACTGTGAACCGGTCGGCGTATCACCGTCGGATCTGGCGAACCTCGACCTCGCCGGGATGAACCGAGAGCGTCGGGTCGACGGCAAGGTCATGTCCTTCCAGCTCAAGCGCGAACTCGAAGCGGGACGTGCCGCCGGGGTAGCACCGGACTGATAATCGAAGTAGTGCTCGTTGTGCAGGTTCTGGACTTTTGACGAAGGAAGGTAGCGCAGTCGTATGGCCGAGAAGACCAAGGGGTTGATCAGCATCGACGCCCCTGCCGACGCCGTGATGGACGTCATCGCCGATTTCGCGCAGTACCCCGAATGGGTGGCCGCGGCGAAGTCCGTCGAGGTGACGGCGCCGGGGCAGGGCGGCCGCGCGGACCGAGTGCGTTTTGTCCTCGACGCGGGGATGGTGAAGGACACCTACGAACTGCAGTATTCGTGGGCGCCGGACGGTATGGCGGTGAGCTGGGAGCTGATCTCGGGTGAGATCCAGAAGTCCCAATTCGGTTCGTACACACTCGAGCCCGGCCCGAACGGCACCACCTCTGTCACCTACGAGTTGACGGTCGACCTGACGATCCCGATGATCGGTCTCTTCAAGCGCAAGGCCGAGAAGATCATTACCGACACAGCTCTGAAAGAACTGAAGAAGCGAGTCGAGGGCTGAGTGCCGGAGCAACGATCTCGCGTCCAACTGTTCGTCGGTAAAGGCGGAGCAGGCACGACGACGCTTGCCTCGGCGACGGCTGTGTCGGCTGCGTCCGACGGGGCACGAGTGCTTTTGGTGTCGATCGATCAGGCAGGTTCTCTCGCGGATGTCGTGGGCGTGCCGGCGCTGCGAACGACTACACCTCTCACCGAGCGCCTCGACGTCCGGCAACTCGACACTTCCGAGCTCCTCGAGGAAAAGTTCCGAGGACTGTCGGGATTGATCGATGCTGCAGGAAATTTCGGAGCGGGAGATCACGAACACGGTTCGTCGTTCGAAGGGTTGGAACCGGAAGAGTTGACGGGATCCCTGGGGATCCAAGACATACTCGGACTCTCCGAGATCGTCGATATCTCGAGCAGCGGTGACTACGACCTCGTGATCGTGGACTGTCCGGCCGCAGCCGAAGCGCTGCGGATCCTCGGGTCGCCGTCGATGGTGTCGGAGTATCTCGAGCGATTGTGGCCGCGGCACAGGCGGATGGTCGCCGTGACAGGCTCGGACATGCGAGTGTTGCTACTCGTGTCCGTCATCGAACGCGTGCTCGCGTCGGTGGATCGAATCGCCGTTCACCTCTCGGATCGGGAGAACACCAGCGTGCGCGTTGTGACGTCGGCCGATGGCGTGTCGGCCGCGGCGACTCGCCGGACGCTGTCCGGTCTGGCTCTGGCCGGATTGCGAGTCGACGGGATTATGGTCAACAACATTGTCCCGCAGTTCAACTCGTCGGCCGGGAAGGGTGTCGACGATTCGCCGGCGGCACAATGGCTCGCTTCGATCAGGGCGTCACAGGCACTCGTCGTCGACGAATTGCGTGGATCGACTGATGGAATGTCCGTCACAACGGTCGAGCGCGCCTGCGCCGAACCGGTAGGGTTGGCGGCTCTGGGCGAGATCGCGGCCACGT
This sequence comes from Rhodococcus sp. ARP2, assembly GCF_001029585.1. Lineage (NCBI taxonomy): Bacteria > Bacillati > Actinomycetota > Actinomycetes > Mycobacteriales > Nocardiaceae > Rhodococcus > Rhodococcus sp. ARP2. The sequence goes on from NZ_LEKE01000001.1 coordinate 160,329, forward strand.
TCGAGGGTGGAACGGGCACGGATTCGGACACCGTCGACACAATCGACGCTGTCGACACCGCGGACAACATCGTGGTGTCGTTGGAGTCGGGGGCCGGAGTCGATTCGGTGTACGTGATGCGGATGTACCTTCCGCTCGTGGATCCGTCGTCGTTGTCGTTGGGCCGGGTGGAGGACGATGTGCTGGTGGGAGCAGACGGCGTACGACGCAGAGTTCGTTTGGCGTCGGTGCTGCGTCGTTGTGTCGTGAACGGGGCGGAGTTGGACGGCAGTTACCTGATCATCCGGTTCAGCCCGGATCCCGCGGTGTGGCCAGTATGAGCGAAGAGCACGAGCGCCTCGTCGCGGAATTTCGCGCGCTGGCGGATACCGTTCTGACGCGCCTGGAACCGGTCTTGCAAAAGGCTGCAGCAGCGACGGCCGACGTTGCGGGTGACTCGGCGTCAGCGGACACGCAGCCGGTGTTCACTGGCTGCAGTTGGTGCCCGGTGTGCGCTCTCGCTGCACTGGTTCGCGGTGAGCACCACGAACTACTGGCGTTTCTCGCGGGTCACGCAGCCGCGTTCCTCGCATTGCTTCGCGAGATTCTCGACGAGTTTCTCGGGGGGCCGTCCGGCCCGGATCGCGGACCGGACACCGGAGCGACGACGCCAGGTGCCGAGCGAACTCGAACGGCGGCATTTGTCCCGATCAACGTGACGGTCAAGGACTGACTTAGTACCCCGGGTAGAGCTGACGGCCCGAGATGAGCACAATCGACACAATGGTCACCGACGCACGAGGCACCGATACAGGGTGCGCACTCCAGCGGGCGCCGCTCGCGCGGGAATTGGCGCGATGAGCGCGCGCCGCTTGAAAGCGGTCTCCGACTCCACCATGGACGACATCTTGACGGTCGGCATCGACGTCGGCGGAACGAGCATCAGGGCCTCCGTCGTGGACGTCGACGGACAAGTGCTCGAGATGATTCAAGCCCCGACCCCGCAGTCCGCACGCGCTCTCGAAGACGGCCTCGATCGCGTCGTACGCGAACTGGTCACCCGGCACGAGGTATCTGCCGTGGGGTTGGCGGTCGCCGGTTTCATCACCTCCGATCGAAGCTCGGTTCGGTTCGCGCCGCACTTGCCCTGGGTGGACGCGCCGGTGGGCAGTGACTTGAGCAAGCGGCTCGGATTGCCGGTCGTTCTCGAGCACGACGCCAATGCAGCGGCGTTCGCGGAGCACCGATTCGGCGCGGCCGCAGGTGGCCGCAATGTCGTGATGGTGGCAATCGGGACCGGAATCGGCGGCGCGCTGCTGATCAACGGTGAGCTGTACCGGGGCAGTCACGGCGTCGCCCCCGAACTCGGCCACATCCAGGTCGTGCCAGGCGGGCGTCAGTGTGCGTGTGGCAAGCGTGGGTGTTGGGAGCGCTATTGCAGCGGAACGGCGCTCGTGGACACGGCAATCGAACTGCTGGCCGCCGACCCGGCTGCGTCGACGGTTCTGGCGCGCGAAGTAGCGGTGGATCCGGGTTCCCTCACCGGTCGCCGGATCGCCAACGCCGCGCAGGACGGTGACCCACTCGCTCTGGCAACCATTGCCGAGTTCACCCGTTGGCTGGCCGTCGGATTGGCGATGGTCGGGGACGTCTACGATCCCGATCTGGTCGTGATCGCAGGCGGCGTCGCGAGTTCTGCCCCACTGTTTCTCGACGACGCCCGTGAGCAGTACGCGACATTGTTGACCGGCGCGAAGCACCGCCCGCTGGCACGAATCCGTTCGGCTCAACTCGGCGAAGCTGCGGGCATGGTGGGCGCCGCCGCATTGGCGCGTTCGGTCGTGCCTCAGGATCTCGGTGGGGTCGACGGCGCTGGAACCACGTCTGCCGGACTGTGATCGGGTCGATCCTCCAGGGGCGTGTGTAGCGGGGGTTACCGGTCGGCAGTAAGGTCGTACTCAGCGAAATTCAGCTGTGAATGGGAGGGACGCCGTGTGGTATTGGCTCTTCAAGTATGTGTTGCTGGGGCCGATTCTCTGGCTGCTCGGGCGTCCGACGGTCAAAGGTCACGAGAACATTCCGACTGACGGCGCGGCCATTCTGGCCAGCAATCACCAGGCGGTTCTGGACTCGTTCTACCTTCCGCTTCGCGTCAACCGCCGTATCACCTTCCTTGCCAAGAGCGAGTACTTCACCGGTTCCGGCCTGAAGGGCGCCTTCCAGAAGTGGTTCTTCACCGCGGTCGGACAGGTCCCCATCGACCGAACCGGCGCGGACGCGGCGCAGGATGCGCTCAACGCCGGTCTCAAGGTTCTCGGTTCGGGCAGTCTGCTGGGTATCTACCCCGAAGGAACGCGTTCGCCTGACGGTCGTCTCTACAAGGGCAAGACCGGAATGGCGCGCCTCGCGCTCGAATCGGGCGTCAAGGTGATCCCGGTTGCGATGGTCGGTACCGACAAGATGAATCCGATCGGCTCACGGATGTGGCGCCCCGCGAAGGTCACCGTGATCGTCGGTGAACCCATCGATTTCTCCCGCTTCGAAGGCATGGGCGGAAACCGCTTCGTCGAGCGGGCTGTGACCGACGAAGTGATGTACAAGCTGATGAAACTCTCCGGTCAGGAGTACGTGGACATCTACGCGGCGAGCCTCAAGAACCAGGCGCCCACGAAACCCGAAGCTGCCGTCGATGTTCCGGCGGAAGGCGGCGAGTCGGTTGTTGATCTCGTGGTCTCGGCCGAGTCGAAGGAGTCCGCGAAGACCGACAAGGATTCGCTCCCGGACGCACAGGCCAGCTAGAGATTTCCCACACCTGCCGCACGCGCATTGGCTCCAGAGCCTGCGCGTGCGGCATAGTTTTCGGACGTGCGCTACTTCTACGACTGTGAATTCATCGAAGACGGTCGAACCATCGATCTCGTGTCCATCGGCGTTGTCTGCGAGGACGGCCGAGAGTATTACGCGGTCTCGACGGAGTTCGATCCCGCCCGTGCCGGTAGTTGGGTGCGCAAGAACGTGCTGCCGAAGTTGCCGCAGCCTTCGTCGCCGCTGTGGAAATCACGCGAGAAGATCCGCGACGATCTTCTGAAATTCTTCGTTCCGCGGCCGATGGTCGTTCCGGAGCTCTGGGCGTGGGTAGCCGCATACGACCACGTCGCGCTGTGCCAGTTGTGGGGCGATATGACCGAACTACCGCAGTCGATGCCGCGGTACACCCGCGAACTCCGACAGTTCTGGGAAGACAACGGCAGTCCTGCCCTCCCGTCAGCGCCCGCCGACGCACACGACGCACTTGCCGACGCCAGGCACAACCTCGTGAAGTTCGACGCGATTTCGGCAGCACGTTCACTTCGCTGACTCAGGTTTCGGTGCGCGAGAAGTGTCCCGATTGGGCTGCGATCGAGAGCCTGTGTGACGCGCCGACGGGCGAGCGAATATCCTGTAGAGGTGAACTGGACTGTCGACGTGCCGATCGACCGCTTGCCCGAACTCCCGCCGCTGCCTGCCGGACTGCGTAAGCAGCTCGACGAGGCACTTGCGAAGCCCGCTGCTCAGCAGCCCTCGTGGCCCGCTGACCAGGCGGCCGCCATGCGGACTGTGCTCGAGAGCGTGCCTCCCATCACGGTGGCCAGCGAGGTCGAGGCGCTGCAAGAGCGTCTCGCGCAGGTCGCGCGTGGTGAAGCATTCCTGCTCCAGGGCGGTGACTGCGCCGAGACATTTGCGGACAACACCGAGCCGCACATCAAGGGAAACATTCGCACGTTGCTGCAGATGGCCGTCGTGCTCACCTACGGTTCCTCGATGCCGGTCGTCAAGGTTGCTCGCATCGCCGGCCAGTACGCCAAGCCGCGTTCTGCCGACATCGACTCGCTGGGGCTCAAGTCGTACCGCGGCGACATGATCAATTCGCTCGTCGCCGACGAGGCAGTCCGTGCGCACGATCCTTCGCGTCTGGTGCGCGCATACGCCAACGCCAGCGCCGCGATGAACCTGGTTCGCGCGCTCACCGGCGCCGGTATGGCCGATTTGCACAAGGTGCACGACTGGAACCGCGAGTTCGTCGCAGCTTCGCCGGCGGGCGCACGCTACGAGCAACTGGCAGCCGAGATCGACCGCGGCCTGCAGTTCATGAACGCGTGTGGCGTCACCGATCCGAGCCTGCACCAGGCACAGATCTTTGCCAGCCACGAGGCCCTGGTTCTGGACTACGAGCGCGCGATGCTGCGTCTCGACAACGACAGCGACCACCCCAAGCTCTACGACCTGTCGGCCCACTTCCTCTGGATCGGTGACCGCACCCGTCAGCTCGACGGCGCGCACATCGCCTTCGCCGAGTTGGTCTCCAACCCGATCGGCCTCAAGATCGGTCCGAGCACCACGCCGGAAATGGCGGTGGAATATGTCGAGCGTCTCGACCCCACCAACAAGCCGGGTCGACTGACTCTGATCTCGCGCATGGGCAACGGCAAGGTCCGCGACCTGCTGCCGGCGATCATCGAGAAGGTCCAGGCCACCGGCCACCAGGTCATCTGGCAGTGCGATCCGATGCACGGCAACACCCACGAAGCCTCCACCGGGTACAAGACGCGCCACTTCGATCGCATCGTCGACGAGGTTCAGGGCTTCTTCGAGGTCCATAACGGCCTCGGCACGCATCCGGGTGGTATCCACGTCGAGCTGACCGGTGAGAACGTCACCGAGTGCCTCGGCGGCGCACAGGACATCTCCGACCTCGATCTCGGTGGTCGCTACGAGACGGCGTGCGACCCCCGATTGAACACCCAACAGTCGTTGGAGCTCGCGTTCCTCGTGGCCGAGATGCTGCGAGGCTGAAACCCTGCTTCGCCGAAGCTGATTCGCACCGGCACTGATTTTCGGCAAACGCCCTCACCCGCTCGCGCAGGTGGGGGCGTTCGCTATGTCATGAATCGTGTGACGAATCGGCGCTGCCAGGGCATTTCGACGGCGCGAGGTGAGTAGCGTGCGCGAACGTACGCGGTGGCGTCCTTACTCGGCACTCCGTCCATAATGGCAAGAGCGGCCAAAGCTGTTCCGGTGCGGCCGAATCCGCCACCGCACGCGATCTCGACTCTTTCGGTTTCCGAACGCACCCACACTTCGTGCAAGGCGCTGCGCAGCGCGTCGGGATCGCTCGGCAACCAGAAATCTCGCCAGCGGACCCACACCGAATTCCACTCGGTGGCGGGAGGTTCTTTACCGGTCAGGTAGACACCGAAGGTGGGGAGAGGCCCGGAAGGAAGTGGATTGCGGAGTCCTCGACCCCGAATCGATCTCCCCGACGGCAAGTCGAGTATCCCTATGCTCTCGGGTTCCCACGTGGCCATGAATTCAGACTAGGCCGAAGCGGACTGTCAGGGAATTGCGACGACGCTGATGTCGGTGCCCTTGGCAACGAGGTCGTTCTTGACGCTCTGGCTGATGATGACCGAGCTGTCGTTCTGGGTGAGCTGACGCACGGTGATCTCGAGGCCGAGGCGGCCGAGTTCTTCGCGTGCTGAGGAGACGGAGCGGCCGATCAGCGAGGGAACCTTGACGGAGTCGGAGATGAGGAGAACAACGGAGGTGCCGGCGTTGACGGAGGACCCGACTGCGGGATCTGTGCCGATCACGCTACCGCCCTCGACGGCGTCGTCGAACGTTGTTCTGGTGGTGCTGACGGAGATACCTACCTTGTCGAGGGCGGCGCGCGCAGCGTTCTCGGACATGCCCTTCACATCGGGAATGTCAACGGGCGGTGACCCTTTGGACGTGATGACCTTGACCGAGGAGCCCACGGCAACCTCGGTTCCCGGCGCCGGGTCGAGCGCCGCCACGCCGCCGATCGGGATCTTGGAGCTGAATGTGTCCCCGCCGTCGACCGCGACGAGAGTACGGTCGGCGAGTTGTGCGCCCAGGGCCGAGACGTCGCCGCCGGCCGGAATGGGCGGAACAGTCGGACGCCCGAGCGAAGTCAGCAGCGCGACGGTCGAGCCTTTGGTAACCCTGGAGCCGGAGGCCGGGTCTGTCCCGATCACCGTGTCGATGGGTTGGGCGTCGGAGTACTGACCCTGGACCTCGGGGGAGAGCCCGGCGTCCTGCAGAGCGGTGACCGCAGTGTCCTTGGTCAGCCCGTCGATCGAGGGAACAGCTGTATAGCGGCCCGAGCCCATCCACCATCCGCCGAAGCCCAACGCAAGCGCGAGGACCGCGATGACGAGCAGCCAGATCAGGGTGGCTCGTCGAGACTTGCGTCGTGCTTCGACAAAATGAGCGTGCGGATCGTCAGGTCCCAGTTGGTCGTCGCCGAAATCGGAACCGTCGTCGAAATCCGAGTCGCCGTCGACCGTCGCCGGACGAGCAGTTTGTGCGGTGACCGCGCGAGTGTGCTGAATGCCGCCGGGGGGAGGAGAGCCCGTGCCGAGCGCCGTAGTGGCTGCCGCAGCCGGGGCCACGCCGGACGCCAATACCGTCGTGGCACCAGGGTTCGGGCGCGCAGCAGAGTTCGGGTGTACATCCGTCGGGGGCGCAGGCGCCGGTTGTGGCCGAGCCGGGGCAACCTGCGCGCTCTGGTGCTGGGCGCTTCGACGCGGAGCCGGAACGCGGTATGACGGAAGTTCCAGTTGTTCGCTCACACTGCGAAGTGCAGCTGCCATCTCACCAGCGTCGGCGAAACGATGTGCCGGCTCGCGGTGAGTGGCTTCGGCAACCAGGCGATCGAACTGTGCCGGTACACCGGGGATGCGTGAACCGGGGCGCGGGACATCGTCGTGGATGCGTTGGTAGGCGATGGAGAGTGACGTATCACCGGTGAACGGTGTTGTACCGGTGAGAAGTTCGAACATCAACACGCCGGTCGAGTAGACGTCGCTTCGAGTGTCGGCAATTCCTGACGTCACCTGTTCCGGCGACAGATAGGCTGCGGTGCCGAGGATCACGCTGTTGGAGGTGGTGGTTGCTGCCGCGGCTGCACGCACCAATCCGAAGTCGGCGATCTTCACTTCGCCGGTGTCCGAGATCAAGATGTTCTCGGGTTTGACGTCACGGTGAACCAGTCCCGCTCGATGCGCCACCGCCAACGCGTCCAGGACAGGTGCCACGACTGCAGCGACGGCGTGAGGCGGCATCGGTCCGCGCTCACGAAGGAGTTCGCGCAAAGTTCCACCGTCGACGAGTTCCATCACGAGGAACACGTGATTGCGATCGCTGCCCTGGTCGTAGACGGCCACAAGGGACGGATGCTTGAGTCTGGCCACGGCCCGGGCCTCGAACTCGAAACGAGTCAGGAACGCTGGATCGCCGGCAAATTGCGGGTCCATCACCTTGATAGCGACAGGTCGATCCAACCGTGTATCGAGGCCTCGATACACGGTCGACATACCGCCGCGCGCGATCGGTGCGTCCACTCGATAGCGGCGCTCGAGCATTTCGCCGATCAACCCTCGACCTCCGTAATGACTATTCCTCCGTGCTTGCGATCTGTGTGGTTGCGATCTGTGTGGTTGTGCTCTGTGTGGTTGTGCTCTGGGCGGTAGCTGTCAGCATGTAAGTAGTGGCCCCCGCCGTACGGGCGCCGATTCGCGGTCACCACGAAATCCCGGTTCACGAAATCCCGGTTCACGAAATCCCGGTTACTGATACGCCGCATCCCGTCCATCGTAGCCAGCGATACCGACGCGGAAGTCTCGAGAACGTCACAGAGCGCTGTGACCCAAGCGGAGCGGCGGTTTCGAGCACTGCACCGGGCGGTACACAGCGGGCTCGCCGGACCGGATAAACTTCTCGCGGTGAGCGCGATTCCTTATTGTGATGATGTCCTGGATTCTTCGGTTTCCCTGTTCCAGCTGGTGGATGTGGCGAAGAACGTCGGGTTGCCGGTGAGCAAGGTTCACCAGTTGCTTCGCGATCACAAGATCATCGCAGTCAAGCGGCATGGCGTTCTCGGTGTCCCCGAAGTGTTCTTCGGTGAGGACGGCCAGATCGTCAAGTGGTTGCCCGGTCTGCTGGCGGTGCTGCACGACGGCGGCTACACCGATATCGAAATCCTCCGCTGGTTGTTCCTGGCCGACGATTCCCTGCCGGGGCGCCCGGTGGACGCACTGCATGGTGATCTCGCGCGTGAGGTCATCCGCCGCGCACAGGCCATGGCTTTCTGAGATGCCGGCCTTCTGACAACTCACCTCATGCGGTTTTTCGCCGCGTAGGTTGCCGACCGGACCAGACCCGGCGCAGCGACTCGAAGTCGCGTGCGTCCGGGAACGGACACTCGTCGATGCAGTATCCGGAAGTCGGCGCGCTCGACCTGGTCGAGAATTGCTCCGTACAACACGAAAGCCGTGCGGATCGACGGCTGGACCCGCCGATCGAGCATCGGGATGCCGGATTCGGCGGACCGATACCGCCCCCGCGTCACGGCAATGAAGTGTGCCAGCGCGCGCTTGACCCGAACGTCCACCGTTCCGGTTCTGCGCCCGTGCTCGAGCATCTCGATGTCGACCCCGAATGCGGCGAACTCGCCCGCCGGGAGGTACAGACGTCCCCGGTCGAGGTCTTCACCGACGTCGCGGATGAAGTTGGTCAGCTGAAACGCCTCACCGAGATTCGACGCGGGCACTACAGCTTCCTGCTGCGGAACGCTCACTCCGAGAATCGGGAGCATCTGCAAACCGATGACGACGGCGGAGCCGTACATGTACTCGGCAAGCTCGTCCATCGTGTTGTAGACGGGTCGAAACTTCGCGGTGTCGGGGGCGTCCATCCGCATGGACTCGAAGAAGGCGTCGAAGTATGCACGCGGAATGTCGAACGTCTTCACAGCATCGGCGAAGGCAGGGAGTACGCGTGTCAGGTCGAGGGGAACCGTCGACGGCAAGCCACCTGTCGCAGTGGGGTTGTCGAGTGCGGTGACGGCTGCACGTTCGACGTCGGCGAGCACCGTGCCTCGTTCATGTGGACCCGAGGGTTCGTCCACGACGTCGTCGACGACGCGAGCAAATGCGTAGAGAGCGTGAACTGCGCGGCGTCGAGGCTCGGGCAGCAACCGAGTGGCCAGAAAGTACGTTCGGCCGTGTTCCCTCGTCACGTCCTCGCAGAATTCATAGGACGCAGACAATGCGTTCATGACACGCGGATCACGCAGATTCTGACGTCGAGGGCGCCGAGGCGGCTGACGTCATTTCGATCGGTTTCTCGTGTTTGCGTCCACGAAGTCTGAGTGGATCTTCCGTCTGCAAGGACATAGCCGCGATCACGGCAGCGACGATGGCCAGAGCCACATGCGGGAAGGTGTAGAGGCCGATCGATCCGTCAGGCTGGAACACCAGCATCAGCCAGGTGGACAGCCCTGTCAGTACGGCGAGAGTCGTCGGCGACATTGCGAAACCGGCCGCTACTGCCAGCGGCCAGGAGTAGTACCAGGGGAGTGCTGCGGGGGACAGAACGACGATGGCGACCATCACGATCACGATGCCCATGACGGCGTCGCGCTCGGACTTGCGGTAGCGCCACCACACGACGGCGATGATCGCGATCAACACAACCGCCGAGATGGTCCGGGAGACTTCGAGGATGTCGTTGAAATGGTCACCGGCGAACCAGGAGGTGGCCATGGTTCCGATGTGCGCCACGATCGTGGGCAGCGAGAGCCAGTTGATGATCTTTGCCGAACCCGAGAGTGCGGTCGTCCAGCCGAGGCCGACGCCGGCGATCAGTGAGGTGGATCCGAGTACCGCCACGAATACCGCGAAACCTGCACCGGCCGTTTTGACGAACGATCGGATCGGTGACGCCGGTTCTCGCCCGGCCGCGGCCGCGTCCTCCCGCTCGTGGATCATCCAGATCCAGACGATGAAGGGAAGTGCGACGCCCGCGGTTGCCTTGATCGCGACGGCGAGTGCGATCAGCCCGATTCCGAACAGGTGCTTGCGTTCGAGAGCGAGCGCAATGCCCGCGGCCATGAGGCCGACCATGAGCATCTCGTTGTGAACGCCGCCGATCAGGTGGATCAGGACGAGGGGATTGAGTACTGCGAGCCACAGGGCGATCGAGGTGTTTCCGCCGAGCTTCGTCGCGAGATGGGGAACGGCCCACATCATCAGGGCGAGTCCGGGCAGCATCGTGATCCGCAACAGCATCGTGCCGGCGATGACGTTCTCGCCGGTCAGCCGAACGATGGCGTCGGCAAGGAGAAGGTGAACCGGGCCGTACGGGGTAGTTGTCGTCGTCCACACGTTGGAGACGTTGTCGAGCAGGATTCCCGGATTGACGACGGGGCCGACGGCATACGGGTCGAAGCCGTTGCGTAACAAGGCGCCCTGTGCCAGGTAGGAGTAGGCGTCACGGCTGAACATGGGCACCGCGAACAGCAGCGGAAACGTCCAGACCGGGACGACGTAGCGCAGGCCGCGCAACGAGACGTCACCGCGCAGAGTCGAGCGGCCCAGTCGAACCCAGGCAGCGATCATGCACAGGACACCGATCCAGACGATGGCCGCCGACAGAATCGATCCGTGTCCGAAACGGAGCCAGGACAGATGCATCGACTCGAGCAGCGGATCTTGGCGCCGGACGCTACCGGCACCGAATCCGCCGAACGTGATCATGACTGCGCCGAAGAAACCGAGCAGTGCACTGTGACCTTCGGGAGTCCGAAGGAAATTGGCGGCCCTTAGGTGCCACGGTCTTTCAGTGGCTGCGGCAGAGGACGTCATCGGTGCAGGTTCCTCCCCCGAGGAGATCGGTGTCGATCGGCGCATGCAGCGCCCGAGTCGGTGAATCGTGGATGAATTGTCGGTTACGAGGGGCTAGTTTAGTTGCTCGCACGAGTGCCCACCGCGCTGGCTCGCTCGCGTGTACCGGTAATACGTTCGGCGGCGAGCCGGCCGGACAGCAGAACGGTCGGTACTCCCACCCCCGGAACGGTTCCCGATCCGGCGAGAACGACGTTGTCGAAGCCGCGGGCGAGGTTCTTGCGTCGGAACGGCCCCGTCTGGGTGAAGGTGTGTGCCGCCGCGAACGGGCTACCCGCGGCCATGCCCTTCTCGAGCCAGGTCTGCGGGGTGTCGACGTGATCGATATCGAACCCCTCGACCAGTCCCGTATAGCCACGTTCTTGCAGCGTGAGGATGATTTCACGCACGTAGGCCGGGCCGAGAACTGCCCAGTCGAGCGGCGCACTGTCCAGATTCGGGCACGGCGCGAGGACTGACAGCGGTTCACGGATCCGGCCGTCTCGCGAGAAGGCCAGGCTCGGGTCGGTCTGCGCCGGTCGGGTGACGAGCAGTGACGGATCACTCATCAATTGCCCGCGGCCGCGGCGTGCCGTGATCTCGGCGAAGGTGCGCTTCCACGCCTCGCCGAAGTCGATCATGTGGTGTCGCTGCGCGGGCCATCCGTCGGCGACGGCTGAAGAAACAGTGCCGTGAATCACGACCGCGGACGGCGATGTACGCACCGGTCGCGTGCGCAATCGCGTATGCGGGCGCAAGAGGGAGTCCGTGACGGCCATGTCGGGGGTGAGGACTGCGACATCACAGTCGTAGCTCTCACCGTCGCGTGTGTGTACGGCACGCACGCGACGGTCGCTCGCCTCGAGTCGTTCGACCGTGCGGCCGAGATGCAGAATTCCGCCGGCCTCGGTGAAAGCGTCGGCCATCGACTCGGCGATCGTGCGCATCCCGCCCTCGGGAAAGTAGACGCCCAGTGAGGTGTCCATGTGAGCGATCGCCCCGTACACCGCGAGGGCTCGAGACGGAGCAACTCCCGCATACAGCGCTTGGAAAGTGAAGATCCGCCGGAGGCGAGGGTCGCGGATCTTGCGATCCACCTGCCCGCCCAGTTTCCCGAATCCTCCCAGTGCGACGAGTCGGCTCAGATCCTTGACTGCTTCACGCGAATTGACCAGTCCGAGGGGAGAATCGAAGTCGGCGTCCATGAAGCGGTCGAATTCCGCGTCGAAGATGCGGTTCAGCCATCGCCGCAACGCACGGTATCGCTGCGCTTCTTCCGGCCCGCAGACACGGGAGACTTCGGCAGCCATGTCTTCGGGGTCGGCGTGAACATCGAGAGCGGTGCCGTCTGCGAATCGCGCGTGGTACGTCGGATCGAGCTTGTGCACAACGAATTTGGGGTTTGTCGAGTCGGGGTCGGAGCCGACGGCCGCAAGAGCGTCTTCGACGAGTTCGGGCATCGTGAGCACCGTTGCGCCGTTGTCGATGCTGTAGTCACTGCCCTGGTAGACACCGACTCGCCCGCCGACCGAGCCGTTGCTCTCGAGGATCGTGACGTCGCGGCCGGCGCCACGCAGATACAACCCCGCAGACAGTCCGGCAAGTCCTGCGCCGACGATCACGACTCGATCGGTCGGCGAGCTGACGGTTCGAGTGCGGTGCACGTCTGCCACGGTCAGTAGCTTCGCTTCGTGGCCGCGATCGCCATATCGGTCAGGCGAGCCTTGGACTCTGCCGTTGCCGTGCTCGAGTCGAGGGCGTTCGCAGCTGCCTCGACGAGGGTGTCGATCTGCGTTTCGACGTCGGTGACGGCGCCAAGATCGGTGATCACCTGACGCAGAGTGTCGACTTCGTTGTCGGTCAACTGGGTGCCGATTCCGTTGCGGAGCAGTTCTGCTGCCGCCGGATCTGCGGCGTCGGCGCGGGCAAGCGCCATCGCGAACAGGACAGTCCGCTTACCGGCGATGAGATC
>NZ_LEKE01000114.1:0-16523 GCF_001029585.1 Rhodococcus sp. ARP2
CGCCCGCCGCTGCGGCACCGTCGCTGTTCTTACTTCCTTACCGCAGTCGAGCGGAACACCGTTCTCATCCAACAAGATCCGCGTCACGGTGCAGTCGCACGCCAGCATCCGATCGGCGGGAACAGTCCGCCCACCGCGGCGTGAATCGCGACAACTGAAGACGTGAGCGCCGGGGCACAAACATGCCCCGGTGCTCACGGCTGTCGACCGTCAGAACGTGAGCGTGAGCTTCCCGTTCTCGTCGCTGATATGAACGGTCCGCCCGATCGCCGCCGGGTTGTCACCGCGAAGCTGGGTCAGTTCGGCGGCATTCTCGGGACCGGTGTGACCGGCGACACGGCCGCCGTCCGGCGTTGTTGCAATCACGAACCCGATCTCAGGTTCGCCAGTGCGACCGTATTCGACAGAGGCAGTGACGATTTCCGCAGTGCCCTGGTAATCGGTGATCAGTTCCGGAGGCTCCGCGGTTAAAGCGCGCGCGTCGGGATCACCGACGTACCCGTCGGCATGAGCGGCGGCCGACAGCAGTACGCAGTGCTGGTATGTGAGGAATCCACCGTTGGCGTGGACGAGGGCAAGGTTCGCGCCCTCGCGAATTCGCCTGGTGACTTCAGCGACGGAATGCAGGGTGTAGCTGTTGAGCGGTCCGCCGAAGAACGAGTGACCTCCGGTGACGCTTGGGATCGCGGTATCGGGAAGTCCGAGTTCGCGGATCAACAGCTTGGGCACGATCGGGAAGCAGCTGTAGGCATCGACGATGTCGAGTGCGTCGGCGCCGACTCCGGCACCATCGAGTGCGCGATGTACGGCGTCATGCATCGCGGCCGAGCTGTCGAAGCTGTTGCGGCTGAGGATGTCCAACGGATCACTCGCACCAGCGCCGCCCCAGAGGTACACCAGTTTGCTTTCATCGATCCCGAACTCGCGGGCCGTCGACAACGAGCAGACGACAACGGCCGCAGCCTGATTGACGAAGGGCATGGCGTTGAGCATCAGCGGGTACGGCTCGGAGACCATCCGATTGCCAGGTCCGACGGTGCCGATCTCGTCTGCCGATCGGATCTCCGACGTCCAGGAGGCGGGATTCTTCGATGCCAGTTCCGAGAATGCGGCGTACATCTTCGCGGACCAGGCGAGCGATTCGCGGCCGCCGTGGCCCTCGGAAGCACTGAAACAGTTCTCGAAGAGCGGGTAGACGCGCGTCGGCACGATGAAACCGGCGCGCTGCATTTCAGGGCTTCCCAGGTCGGCCGGATCGAATCCGGGAGGCCCACCGGGCGCAGCGGTCCACCCGATCGAGTCGGGAGCGACTCCGGACTTTCGCAGCGCGGTGCTGCTGGCGTGCGATTCGCCGCCCACGAGCAGAGCAGCCGAGGATTCACCGCGAGCGATGGCCGCGCCGATCCGATCGAGGAGTGCCGCCGGCCAGTGGCCACCGATCGGCGAGGTAGAGGTGACAGTGGGGGTCGCGCCTAATCGTGAGGCAAGCAGCCCGGGGAGATCGTCGTACGACCAGCTGACCGTCTTGATCGCGAACACGGAATCGATCTGTGTTCCCAGCTCAGCGCGTCCACTGTCGTTCAATGCGGCGACGGTGGCGTCGTGAATCAAGTCAAGAGGTTCGCGGTGCCCGTCGGCAGGATTCCAGCGCAGATCGCCGACGCCGACGATGACCGGGATTCGTGATGCGTCAACCATCATGTACCTCTCGTTGCCGACCCGTAGCCGGGAGTTGCAGTCACGATATCGGGGACCCTGGTATGTGTAACTCTGGGGTCACAGTCAACAATTTTCGGGTTCCTATTTAGGTATGCCTAACGAAAGTCCTATACTCGTCTTCATGACAGCTGTGGCAGAGAGAATTTCGGTGCCCGTGGGGCCGCGTTCCATCGATCACCCCTACTCGATGACAACGGTGACTCTGAAGCTCTCTCATCAGCGGCAGTGGGCCCCGCATCGTCATCCTGAACATGAGCTGATCTGGGGAAACTCCGGTGGAATGCTCACCGTTGTTGCCGACGGCATCACTTGGGAGGTGCCGCCTTCGGCCGGACTGTGGCTGCCTGCCGGTGCGTTGCATGCCGTGAAGGCGGGCCCAGGTACCGAGTTCTTCTGCACGTACTTCCGGCCTGAGGCGCACGCCGCGCCGTCGGGTGTTCCGGGCTTGTTCGGTGTCAGCGCTCTCCTGCGTGAGGTACTCCTGCACATGCATCGGCGGAACATGCCCGACGAGGCGCGCAGTCGCGCCGAGCGGGTGGCCTTCGACATGTTGCAGCCGCTCGAAGTTGCTGCGGTGGAGGTTCCGATGCCGACCGATCCGCGAGCGTTGTTCGTTGCCGAAGCGTTGGTCGCCAATCCGGCAGACCAGCGGTCGCTGTCCGAATGGGCGCTGACGGCCGGCGGTAGCGTCCGTACGCTGACGCGTGTGTTCGCTCAGGGTACGGGAATGACCTTTGCACAGTGGCGAATTCAGGTTCGAGTCCGCGCAGCACTGACGTACCTGGCTGCTGGCGTGCCGGTTTCGGTTGTCAGTAGGCGGGTCGGATACGAGACTCCGAGTGCTTTTGTCGCAGTGTTCCGCCGGGTCACCGGCCGGACACCCGGCAGCATGATGAACAAGGGGAGCGTGGCTCCCGAATCGGTGCCGTATCTCCTGCACGCTTGAGTTGGGTTGCACCGGGCGGAAGTGCCCGGTGCAACTGTCGCGATCAACGCCGCGGCGCGGACCACGCTTCCCACAGTTCCGCGTACCGACCCCCGATGTTGACCAACTCGTCGTGAGAGCCGTGCTCGACGACGCGGCCGTCGTCCATCACCAGGATCTGATCGGCGTCGACGGCCTGTGAGAGTCGGTGTGCCACTGTGACAGCAGTGCGACCCCGGGTCAGAGCCAGAGCGGCATCGTCGAGGACCTTGGCTCCGGCGCTGCCCGCTTCGGCGGTCGCCTCGTCGAGAATCAGCAGCGGCGGATCCAGTAATTCGATTCTTGCCAACGCAAGTTGTTGTGCCTGTGTTGCGGTCAGCCGGTGTCCACCGTCTCCGACGACGGTTTCGAGTCCGTCCGGGAGTGCCCGCAACCAATCGGAGGCGCCGACGGTTTCGAGCGCTGCGATGATGTCGCTGTCGGTGGCCGACGGGTCGGCCAGCCGCAGATCCTCGGCCAACGTGCCGGCAAAGACGTGGACCTCCTGGGTCACGAGGGCCACCGCGCTCCGAGAGGCCGACGGTGGCAGTTCGTTCCGGGGCACCGTCCCGATCTTCACGACGCCTTCGGTCGGTTCGTAGGTCCCCGCGACCAGTTTTGCGACTGTCGATTTTCCGGCTCCGGTAGCGCCGACGAGTGCCGTGACGGTTCCTGCCGAAAGGGTGATGTCGATGTCTCGCAGAACAGGAGCGTCGCCGCTTCGGTACGAGAACGTGACACGTTCCAAAGTCGCCGAGCTGTCGACAGGTTCCTGCGGATCGGTCGGTGCGGATGGCACGGGCGCAAGGGTGACTCCGACCAGGCGAGCCAACGCGATTGTGCCTTCCTGTAATTCGTCGAACACGCTGAGAACCGCGCCCACCGGATCGAAGAGGCGGTGGAAGAACAGGGCTGCGGCGGTGGCGGCGCCGATGCTGATCTGACCGTCCTTCACCAGCCAGAAGCCGGTGATCAGCACAGCGGACAGGCCGATGTACTCCGCGATGTTGAGCCGGCCGAAGAACCTGGTGCGTAGACGCGTGGTCAACAGGCTCAGGCGGACGGCGGCCATCGATCGAGATTCGATCTGTTCGAGATGCGGCTGGGCCAGGCGAAGCGATCCGACGGTGTCGGAGTTGCTCAGCGAGTCCAGGAGCTGTTGCGCACGTGCACCTTCCGCCTCTCGCTCCTCGCGGTAGACCGGTGCAGACCTCGAGAGGTACCAGCGCAGCGCCTGGATCTGGATGGGTGCCGCGATCACCGCGGCGACGGCGAATCTCCAATCGAGGCTACCCAATCCGATCAGCGTCAACACGATGGTCAGTGCCGCGGTGGCAAAAACCGGAAGTGCTTCGGATACGGCCCGAGTCACCAACCGCACGTCGCCGGTGATGCGGGAGACCAGGTCTCCGCGCCCGGCGCGTTCGACGTCGCTCTGCGGAAGGTCGAGAACCCGGACGACAACTTCTTCGCGAAGGTCGGCGACAACGCGCTCGCCGACGCCGGCGAGTAGGTAGTTGCTCACTCCGACGAGAAGTGACGAGGCAACTGCGATGCCGACCAACGCGAGAGTCAGTGTGCCGATGCGAGAGACAGCGTCGCCGTCTCCGTCGGTCACGGCGTCGACCATGGCGCCGAGGACCAGCGGTGTGAGCAGACCTATCGCGGTCGCGGCGGTCAGGGTGACGACTGCTGCGATCGCGGAGATCCGGTGGGGTCCCATCAACCGAAGTGCCGCGCGGCGCGCTTGTTTCGGTGTTGCGGTGGGGAGTAGTTCGTTCACAGCTCGATCACCCGATCGCAGATATCGAGCAGCACTGGGCTGCTGGTCAGAAGTATTGTGGCGTGCGCCCCGCGTACCTCGGCGATCCCGCGAGCAATGCGCGCTTCGGTGACGGAGTCGACGGCAGTGGTGGGATCGTGCAGCACCAGGACGGGCGCTTCGCTCGCCAGTGCCCTCGCCAACGCGATGCGCTGACGCTGTCCGCCGGACAAAGAATTCCCTTGCTCGGTGACTCGGGTGGCGAGGCCGAGCGGCAGTGCCGAGATCACTTGATCTGCGGCGGCCGCGGCGATGGCCTCGTCGTTGCGGCGACCGATCGGTGCGAGGGCGTCGATGTTGTCGCCGACTGTTCCTATGAACAGTGCCGCGTCGTGCGGTGCTGCCAGAACATGAGTGCGAAGTTCGTCGATGTGCAGCTCGTGAATGGCGTTGTCGCCGAGATGAATTGTTCCGCTCGAAGGCTCGATTCGACGCGCCAGTGCGTCGACCAACGCATCCGCCCACGCCGCATTCTCGGTGACGATGCCGATGATCTCGCCGCGTTTGACGTCGAGATCGACTGGTGACGCTCCGGCCAACACGACGTCGCGCAGCGTCAGGAACTCGGAGTGATTCAGGGGCACAGGTGCACCCGCGGGAGTCACAGCCTCGGTGGTCCCGAGAAGTGCTGCGACGCGGTTGGCGGAAGCACGCGCCCGTGCCAGGCCGGCGCCGAAGTAGATGATGTCGATCAACGGACCGCGAAGGAACTGTGCCAGACCCACCACGGCAACGAATTCACCGACCGAGATGCTCCCGGACGCTGCCATCCGTCCACCCACGTACGCGATGACGGCGAGGAAAGCGCCGGCGATCGCAACATTGGCGGCGGAGTACATCGCTTGGTATCTCTGTGCGCGAAGGGTTGCTTCCAACGAAGTCCGGCTGGCTCCCCGATACCGCTGCGCTGCAGCATCTCCGGCGCCGATGCCGGCGAGGATTCGAAGTCCGGAGAGTAGATCTGCGGCCAGGGCACCGGCCTTGGCGCCCTGCCATTGATCGGTCTCGGCTCGGCGTTCGAGCGGTCGACTGACCAACTGCATGAGAGCCAGCACCGGGGGCGTACCGAGAATGACGAGCAGGCCGAGTGGCACCGAGATCACCAGAAGCGAAATCGCGGCGGTCAGCACTCCACAGGCGGCCGCAAGTTTTGTGCTCAGCGTGTGTGTGAATCCGGCCACCGAACCCGCGTCGGATGTTGCAATCGAGTAGACCTCGCCAGGCATGCGCCGCGGCGACATGCCGTGCGGATCGAGGCCTCGGCGCGCGATGTCCATCCGCAAGCGATGCGCACCGTGCTCAGTGACGGAATCGGAGATGCGTGCAGCGAAGCGCCAACTGAGCAACAAGCCGGTGAAGAGAATTCCGAGAACGAGGATCCACTTTCCGAGTGCGGCGGCATCGCTGGTCGCCACAGCCCGGTCGATCACCGCACCGATCACTACCGGCACCAACGCTTCCGCGACCTGGTGGCCGGTGAAGCCGACGGACGCCGCCGCCAGCTTGGCTCCGCGACCTTCGGAAGCGATCGCGCGTGTGATTACCTGGCGCGGCGTGATCGCCTGGCCGGTTGGGGGACCGTTTGTCTCGGCCGAAAGAAGTGGTGTCGAAGGCACTGGGTCCACGCTAGGGATCGTGGGCGGTAGTCAGAAGTCACACTGGTGCCAATACTTGTCGTGAACAGGCCATATGTATTGCGTTGGCCGAATTGCGATAGTAGTTGGCCCCGTTGCAGCGGAGAAGGCATCGACTCATCGACGACACTGCAATAAATTAAGGTCTACCTTACTTAGCGCGGGTTAACTATGTCCGGAAGTCGGATTTGATCCTCGTGTTCGGGTCGGGTTCATGTTCCATCGATGTTGGAGATTGTTGTGAGTCTTGTGTTCGGCGAGGTACTTCACAAGGAGTACGTGACCCCGGGAATGGTTCGTATCGTGTTCGGTGGGGAGGAGCTGACCGCCTTCGAAACCACCGGTACCGGTGACGAATACCTGCGCCTCCACTTCCCGGTCCCGGCTACAGGCGAGTTCGTTCTACCGGCGGAAGATCCGGACGCACCGCGCGGTTGGCGGTACCCGGAGGGCGAGGAACCGTCCCCGTGCCAGCCGTACACCGTGCGACGGTTCGATGCCGAAACCAGCCGAATGACAATCGACTTCGTGGTTCACGAGGGCGGAATCGCCAGCGACTGGGCGAAGAAAGCCGAGATCGGTGACAAGTTGGCGATCGGCGAGTCTCGTGGCCTCTACGAGCCGCCGGCCGACGCACGCTGGCAGGTATTCGTCGCCGACGCAACCGGACTCCCCGCACTCGGTCGTCTGATCGAACAGTTGCCGGCCGGCATGTCGGCCAAGGCGATCGTCGAGGTGGTGGACGAGTCGCACAAGCAGCAGATCACCTCGGACGCCGACGTCGAGTTCATCTGGCTGGTCGGCAGTGGCAACGGTGTTGCACCGTCGAAGCTGCCGGACGCGGTTCGCGCGATGAACCTGCCCACTGAACTCGGATACGTGTGGGTGGCAGGCGAGAGCACCATGCTCCGTGACATCCGCAAGTACCTTCGCCACGAACTCAAGTTGCCGGGTGAGCAGTACAAGGTCATCGGCTACTGGACCTACAAGGCAGAGGTCTGGAACGCGAAGTACGAGGCCCTCGACGAGAGTGTCCGCGCGGCACTCGATGCGGCCTGGGAATCGGACCGCGACGAGGAAGAGATTCGCGACGAGGTCGAGAAGACTCTAGAGAGCGCCGGCTTGTGACCGTTGGATTAGACAAGAGTGCCGTCGACCAGAGTGCGGCTGACGAGAGAGCCGTCGACAAACACACCGAAGAACTGATCGACGAGTCGCTGCAAGAGAAGCAGAAGCAACCGGACGGCCTGGTATCGACCAACTCTCGTCGTATGGCGGGTCTTCTGGTGTGCCTGGTGGTGCTCGCCGCCGTGCTCCTTCTGAGCATTGCGGTGGGATCGAAGACCATTCCGTTCGGCACGGTCATCGACGCGCTGGTGAACTACGACGACTCGAACGATCACGTGATCATCCGTGACCTGCGGCTGCCGCGTACTCTGCTCGGTCTGATCGTCGGCATGGCGCTCGGCGTGGCCGGTGGCCTCATCCAGGCGATGACACGAAATCCCTTGGCTGACCCCGGAATTCTCGGTGTCAATGCCGGCGCAGGCTTTGCGATGGTTGTTGCCGTCGCGGTCTTCGGCCTGACCAGCATCTGGTCGTACATCTGGTTCGCGTTCCTCGGAGCGGTGATAGCCACGGCGATCGTCTACACGCTGGGCTCGATCGGCCGAGGTGGTGCGACGCCCATTCGGCTGACGCTGGCCGGTGTTGCCATCGGCTCCGTGCTCGGCGGCATCTCGTCCGGCATCACCTTGCTCAACCCGACCGCCTTCGACCAGATGCGCCAGTGGAATGCCGGCTCACTCAGCGGACGTTCGTTGGAAATCGTTCTGGCCGTTGCCCCCTTCATTCTCATCGGGCTCTTCCTGGCGCTCGCGTTGGCGCGCCAACTCAACGCCGTGGCCTTGGGTGACGATCTGGCACGTTCGCTCGGTGCCAACATCACTCGTACTCGTATCCTCGGTGTCATCGCGGTGACCTTGCTGTGTGGCGCAGCGACAGCGGCGGCCGGGCCGATCGGATTCGTCGGTTTGATGGTTCCGCACGTCGCGAGATGGTTCGTCGGACCGGATCAGCGATGGATTCTCCCGTACACATTGGTGTGCTCGCCGATTCTTCTTCTCTTCTCCGACGTCGTCGGCCGAATCGTGCTGCGCCCGGGTGAACTTCAGGTCGGCATCGTCACGGCATTCATCGGAGCTCCGGTGCTGATCATGCTGGTGCGTCGAAGCAAGGTGAGCGGTCTGTGAGCATCGATTTCGGGCGCCCCACCACGGTGGTGCGCTCACCCAAAGAAGGCTGGTCCGCGCGGATCGACGTCCGCACGGTCACGGTCTGTCTCATCCTCGTTGCGCTTGCACTGGCGATCGGCGTCATCGCCCTCGGTAGTGGTGACTACCAGGTGCCGATCGGGGACGTCCTCGGCGCACTGTTCGGCGAGGCTCCCGCGCGTATCCACATGGTTGTCGTGGAATGGCGTCTGCCCCGAGTTCTGTTGGCGCTGATGCTCGGTGCGGCACTCGGC
This sequence comes from Rhodococcus sp. ARP2, assembly GCF_001029585.1. Lineage (NCBI taxonomy): Bacteria > Bacillati > Actinomycetota > Actinomycetes > Mycobacteriales > Nocardiaceae > Rhodococcus > Rhodococcus sp. ARP2. The sequence continues at coordinate 8,667 of NZ_LEKE01000114.1, forward strand.
ATGAGCGGTGCGATCTTCCAATCGCTCACCAGGAACCCGTTGGGTAGCCCAGACATCATCGGCTTCAACTCCGGTGCGTACACGGGCGCTCTTGTGGTCATCCTCCTCATCGGTGGTACTTACTACGAGATCGCAGTCGGTGCTCTGGTGGGCGGAATCGCGACCGCAGCAGTGGTTTACCTCCTTGCGTACAAGCGTGGTGTGCAGGGATTCCGGTTGATCATCGTCGGTATCGCCATCAGTGCGATGTTGGGCTCGGTCAACACCTGGATGATTCTCAAGGCGAAGCTTGACGACGCCATGGCCGCCGCAGTGTGGGGTGCCGGTTCGTTGAACGGTCTCGGCTGGACTCAGGTGTGGCCGGTGGTCGTCGTGCTGGCCATCCTCGTTCCGCTGATCCTGGTGTTGGGCAGGCGGATGCAGATGCTCGAGATGGGCGACGACGCCGCCAAGGCGCTCGGCGTCCGGGCCGAACCCACGCGGCTTTCCCTGGTTGTTCTGGGTGTCGCTCTGACGGCCATGGTGACAGCAGCGGCCGGACCGATCGGGTTCGTCTCGCTGGCGGCTCCGCAATTGGTGAGGCGATTGACCGGTAGTGCCGGAGTGACCCTGCTGCCGTCGGCAGCAATGGGTGGCGCGTTGTTGATGGTCAGCGACTGGGTGGCGCAGCGAGCTTTTGCACCGACACAGTTGCCGGTCGGCGTGGTCACCGTCTCCATCGGTGGCATCTATTTTGTATGGCTTCTCGCGCGAGAGGCCCGTAAGCAGTGATCGGTGAAGGAACGAGGAACAGCGTGAACGAGGCAAGTGTGGCGGGCGTCGTGGCTGAGAAGACGAATCGGCTTCGCGCCGAGGACGTCACGATCGGGTACGACAAGCGCGTCATCTCGGAGCACCTCGACGTCGAGATCCCCGACGGTGGCTTCACCGTCATCGTCGGTCCCAACGCCTGCGGCAAGTCGACACTTCTGCGTGCGTTGTCCCGGTTGCTCAAGCCGACCACCGGCAAGGTTCTTCTCGACGGCAAAGCGATCACGTCGTACCCGGCCAAGGAAGTTGCGAGGCGGCTCGGGCTTCTGCCGCAGACGTCGATCGCCCCGGACGGTATCAAGGTCGCCGATCTGGTTGCGCGAGGACGTTATCCGCATCAGAAGCTGATCCGTCAGTGGTCGCGAGAGGACGAGGCCGCCGTCATCAAGGCGATGGAGGCAACCAAGGTCACGGATCTGTCGGCAAGGCCGGTCGACGAACTGTCCGGTGGTCAGCGCCAACGTGTCTGGGTCGCGATGGTTCTCGCGCAGCAGACTCCGTTGGTGCTGCTGGACGAGCCGACGACGTTCCTCGACATCGCCCATCAGATCGAGCTTCTGGAGTTGTGCCGCGATCTGAACGAGAACGACGGGCACACGCTGGTGGCTGTGCTTCACGATCTCAATCACGCGTGCCGCTACGGAACTCACATCATCGCGATGAAGGACGGCGCGGTGGTCGCCGAAGGCCCGCCCGCGGAAATCATCACCGAAGAACTGGTGCAGGAGGTGTTCGGCATGGCGTGCCGCATCATCGACGATCCGGTTTCCCACACACCACTTGTCATTCCGCTGGGACGCGAGCGTCAGCGAAACATCGAAGGAGCAAAGGTATGACACTCGTCTTGGATACGCAGGTCACCGATTCGGAGTGGGCTCAGATCGTCGACCGCATTTCACGGCGCCGATTCTTCGGTGGCGCAGCCGGTGTGGCTGCAGCACTGGCGTTGAGTGCGTGTGGAACTTCCGATGCCGAGTCGGACTCGGCCAGTGACACTCTCCCGTACACGTGGGGCGAGTTCAGCGGCGACGTTCCGCGCGACCCCAAGCGCGTTGTGGTGCTGGACGGCCGCGTCGACCTCGAATTCGCGATGATGATGGACTACCCGATCGTCGGTTCGGGGAACTTCTGGTTCCCCGATGCCAAGGCAGGATTTCAGTTTCCCGGCCGCACCATCGAGGACGCGAGCTTCGTCAACGTAGCCGGCGATTTCTCCACCAATTTCGAGGCTCTGCTCGCTCTCGAGCCCGATCTGATCGTCATCACTGCGATCGGCTACACGAGCGACTGGTACGGCACCGAGCGCTTGTCTTCGATCGCGCCGCTGTTGGTCGTCGGCGACGACGTCGAACCGATCGCCGGACACCCGGTCGACTGGCGAGGTGCGCTGATGGCGCAGGCGAGCCAACTCGACCGTGTGGCAATCGCCGAGGCTTCCATCGCGGAGTACGACGACAAGCTCGCGAGACTGCGACCCATGTTGCAGGAGAAGCTGGGCGGAAAGAAAATCGTATTCGGCGTTCAGACGCCGACCGGATTCCTTGTGCATCAGCGGAATCTGCGGATCAGTGTTGCGATCGATGCCGGCCTGGACGTGCTTTTCCGTGACGACGACAATGCAGAGAACTCGTTCGAGTTGTCGTTCGAGCAACTCGACACCTTGGCTCCGGCGGATGTGATCATCGCCCAAGCTCGCGATCAGGAAGCACTCGACACGATCAAGACGCAGCCGACATGGCAGCGGTTGCCTGCAGTTCAAGCGGGCAACGTGTTGACCAGCGACGCGCGATACAACCAAGGATTTGCGCTCACCGCGGCCATCTTCCTCGACGTTCTCGAGGAAGCGGCCGGGCGAATCACTGCTGGGCAGTAATTCAGGCGACGTTGCGGGCCTGGTCGAGTAGTTGTGCAACCTGCTCGAACCAGGCGCCGTAATTGGCGTAGGTGTTGGGACGCTTGTCGTCGAAGTCGATCACCTGGTTCGCGGTCACCGCGGGCAGCTTGACGAACACGGGTGATTCTGCGAATGCTTCTGCCGACTTCGCGAACTGGAACACGATGTCCGCCGGGTAATCCGGGACCTGCTCCCAGCTGAGGTCGGCCCAGCCTTTGTCGCCTCCCGGTCCGGTGAACTTCACACCGAGTTCTTTCAGATAACCGAACTGGGCGAGCGCCGTTGTGCCTGCGTACAACTCGGAGCTGTCACCGTTCAGGGCGAGGACTTCGATGTCGTCGACCTTGGCCGCGGCAGTTCGGATGCGCTCTGCACCGGATTCGAATGCTTCCTTGCCCTCGCGTGCTGCGGCTGTGTCGGTGTTCCCGCCGAGAGCTTCGGCGAGTGCGGCGTATTCGCTCAACACGTCCGGTGTCGAGGCTCCGGAGAACTTGACGCCGACAAACGGTGCAACATTGTTGACGGTGTTGCCCATCGGCTCGTCCCACCAAGTCCATCGCGTCGGGTCGTCGCTGTTGCCGTACCCGATGACGAGGTCGGGGTCCAGTGCCGCAAGTGCTTCCGCGCTGAGTTCGCCTTCACGGCCGACGACCGTCATGGTCGACTCGTCGGCATGATCGGTGACGTCGGGATTGCCGACGCCGTAACCGAAGATGCCGACCGGCCGAATACCGTAGTCCCACAGCGCCGCAGCGGAATACGCGTCGACGACGATCCGCTTCGGGGCGTGATCGAGGGTGATCGTGTTTCCGTATCCCGTTGTGTAACTCCAGGACTGGTCGGCAGATCTGGTCTCGGTAGAAGGTGATGCGTCGCTACTTCCGCAACCGGTGAGTAGGAGTGCGGCGACGGCGGGTAGTGCGGCGAATCCGGCGAACCGGCGGGTGAGTTTCATGAAAACCTTCCGAACATGGCGAACTAAGCTAGGTAAGCCTAACCTGATGTTCTGTTCGGGTGTTCTCCGGGTCAGGCGCCCTGCCACATCTGAAGCCATTCGCTCCAGGATGGGGGAGTGATCGACGGTTGAGGTGTTCCGCCACGAAGTCCGTCGAGCATGAAATCGAGATAACGCGTGTGTATTTCGGTGGCTCGATCGCCCTCGATCGGCAGAGTCGGCCGCAGATGCACTGTCATGAGCATGACGTCTGCAGCAGTGAAGCCGGGCGGGACTTCGCGAGCGTCGACGCAGACGTCGACCATGGATTGCAAGGCGGCCTCCAATTCTTCGGCGGCACGAGTGACTTCGGCGTGTTCAGGCAACCTGCCGCCGAGGACCGGAATGAGCGGTCCCACCGATTCGGTGAGATATCGCGAGAAGAACGTCTTCAATACGGCTTCATCGGTTTTCGCGGTGCTCACGCACTCTCGGGCAAGGGTGGCGAGGTGATCGATCGCCCAGACGCGCAGGGATTGCGCCAGTTCCTCCTTGCCTCGGTATCGGCGATAGATGCTGCCGACGCCCACTCCGGCCCGTGCGGCAATCGCCGATACCGGTGCATTCCAACCCTGTTCGGCAAAAATCTCGCGCGCTGCTCGCAGCACGGTGACGTCGTTGTCTGCGGCTTCTCGGGCGCGTCCGGGGAGGCTCGCATTCTCTTTCGCCATTCCCACAGGCTAGCAATGCGTGGTTTACTCAATCGGAACGGAGTGTTCCGTTCCGATTCGATTCATGATTGGAGGAAGGTGTCGATGACGACCTTGGCAGAGGCGCCCACGCGATCCGGGAGCCGGGTGATCGCAGCCCTGGCTGGAGCGGTACTCGTCTACTCGCTCATGCAGACCATGCTGGTACCGGCGTTGCCGGTGTTGGGTGAGCATTTCGACACGTCCGTGGCGGTGACCGGGTGGATTCTTACGTCCTATCTGTTGGCGGCCGCGGTGATGGCTCCGATCGTCGGGGCAATGGGTGACCGGTTCGGCGACAAGCGAGTTCTGGTGATCGTTCTGATCATCTTTGCCCTCGCCACATTCGCCGCCGCGGCAGCGCCGAACATCGGGGTGCTGCTCGTCGTTCGGGCCGTCCAGGGAGTGAGTATGGCGAGCTTCCCGCTCGCGATGGCAGTGCTGCGGAGAACGGTAGTGGGCGCCGAGTTGTCTTCGGGGATAGGTTGGCTCGCTGGGACTTTGGGAATCGGTGCCGGAAGTGCACTGGTGATCGGCGGTGTCATTCTCGAGTATCTCAGTTGGCAGTGGTTGTTCGTGATCACCGGGATCTTGATCGTGCTCGCATTGGTCGCGGTGGTGGCCGTGGTTCCGGGTTCGCATCGCCGGCCGGGTATGCCGACGGACTGGGCCGGTGCCGGAGCACTGGCGTTCGGGTTGGTGAGCCTGCTCCTGGCGATCACCAAAGCCTCCGACTGGGGAGTTCTGTCGCTCGGATTCTGGGGTCTGGTTGTAATCGCGTTAGTTTCGTTCGCGACACTGATTGCCGTCGATTCCCGCCACGACGCGCCGATTGTCGACATGCGAGTCTTTCGGGACAAGCCGATGATGATCACCAGCGCACTCACTCTGGTGTTCGGATTCGTGCCGTACATCTTTTACCTCTGCCTGCCGCGGATCCTCCAGGCGCCGGACACGTCCACGTACGGAAGCGGATTCACTGTCGTGCAGACCGGGTTGGCGCTCTTGCCTGCCGCTGTACTCGTCTTTCTCGGCGGGCGTTTGACGCCGGCTCTCGCGCGGCGATACGGGCCGCGAGTACCGGCGGTGACAGCGCTGGCACTCATGGCGACGGGCGCGATCGGACTCGCAATCTGGCCGAGTTCGGTGGTTGCGATCGTGCTGTTCTTCTCCCTCGTCGGGTTGGGGAACGGCGTGGGGTTCGCGGTCTGTGCTCTGTTGGTTGCTTCGATCGTGCCGCCATCGGAGATGGCAGCGGCCAGTGGTGTCAACAGCGTGATCAGGACCGTGGGATCGGCGGTGGGTGCGCCGGTGACCACAGCAGTCCTGGCGATCGGTATTTCCGGTGATTCGTTCGGAGCGGCGTTCGTGATGGGCGCAGTCATCAGTGTTGTCGCGTGTCTGCCGGCGTTTGCACTTCCGGTGACGAGGGCTGCACAAACGGCTTGAGTTATTGTAGGCTCCCCTAATCGAGACAGTGTGTAACTAAAGCAGGGAGAGAAGGATGCGGCAGCAGTGGGTCGCACTGGACGAGTTCGCAGCACTCAACGCGCTCACGCTCGGGGTCAAGCCCGATACGGTCTTTGCCACCCTGCAATCACAGGCGGCGAAGGAGATCTTGCAGAGCGAGGGCATAGAGGTCGTCGACAAACCGACGTTCTTCGAGTCACCCGATATCGAACAGATCGCAGCAGTCGATCCTGACAGAATCCTGCTCAGTGACGTCGGGTCGCTGACGTCGATCACGGCTCAGGCCAACGAGATTGCCCCGACGACGGTGCTCGCCTATGCGGCGCCGTGGCGCGAAGTTCTGAATACCGCGGCGACTGCACTGGGTCGAGAGTCCGAAGCTCACGAAATCGTGTCGAGGCTCGAGACCAAATTTGCCGAAGTATCCGGAACGGTCGAGGCGCAACCGCAGGCGTTGTCCGTGCTGGTGGGATTCTCCGGCGGCATCTACACCGTCATCCCACAGTCGCCGATGTCCTCGATGATCGAGGAAGCCGGTTTCAGGCGTCCACAAGCCGAACTCGACGCGAAGATCGGACCGAACACAGGTGTTGCCACGTCTTCGGTGTCGGGCGAGGAGGTCGGGCAGCACGCGGCGGACGCGATGGTCGTGACCTCGGGAAACATCTACGACGGCGCACTGGTACACGCAAATCCGTTGTTCAACGAGATCCCTGCGGTGCAGGCCGGGCGCACGGCAGACGTCAGCGGCGAACTCTGGTTCGGCAGTTATCCCTTCGCGGTCTACTGGATCCTCGAAGACCTCGAGGCACTTGCCGATCGCACACTCACCGGCGCGGAGCTCCAAGGACGCATCGCATCCGACGCCGACGCAGTTACCCGATGGAAGGCGTTCTCGAAATGACGACGACACAGGCCACGAAAGCAGACATTTCATCTGAAGAGGCCGACGTATCACAAGGAGCGGCGGCCGAAGCCTCGCAAGCCAAAGCTGAAGCGGCGGCGCACAAGAGCGCGCTTCGCGAACTCCTCGCTCCAGTGCGCACGCGGACCACCATCGCGATGGTGATGCAGGTGATCGCCGCGGTCGCCGCCATCGTGCCGTACGTGGCCATCGCCGAACTGGGTAAGACGCTGATCGTGGGCGGTGACGTCGACTCGTCCCGTGTCTGGACGATCGTGTGGGTGGTCGTCTTCGGTCTGGGTATGCGTGCGTTCTTCGGAGGCGGTGCGTTGATCGTGACGCACTTCGCCGATGTGAATCTGCAGGCGGTGCTGCGGCGTCGAATCGCAGCGACTCTCGGTCGACTTCCCCTGGGCTGGTTCACCTCCCACTCGTCCGGAACCGTGCGCAAAGCCGCGCAGAACGACATCTCCGATCTCCATTACCTGGTTGCGCACAGCGCCGTCGAGACCACCGGAGCCATCGCAGTGCCGCTCGTCGGACTCGGCTACGTGATCTCGATCGACTGGCGTCTGGGATTGGTCGCGATTGCCACGCTCCCGATCTACATGATCGCCTACGCGATGATGACCAAGGACATGGCCGTCAAGATGAGCCGGATGAATGAGGGCATCGCGGCCATCAGCAACACCATCGTCGAGTTCGTCACCGGTATCGCAGTGGTCAAGACCTTCGGTCAGGACAAGCAGTCACACTCCCGGTACCGCGACGCCGCCAAGGCATTTGCACTCTCGTACGAGGGCTGGGTTCGCCCGATGCTTCGGACCGAGGCGCTGGCCTCGATTGCATTGAGCGCACCGGTAGTGCTGGTGGTCAACCTTGGTCTCGGCTCGTGGTTCGTCCACTCCGGATGGGTGTCACCCATCGATGTGCTGACTAGTTCTCTTGTCGCGATGGTGATTCCGGTGTCGGTGACGACCATCGGTTTCGGTATGCAGGCTCGCCGAGAGGCAGCCGCCGCTGCGGCGCGACTGATTGCGCTGTTCTCGACCGAGGCGCTGCCGGAAACCGATCATCCGAAAAGTCCCGTGGGGAA